>JARBTY010000305.1 GCA_029239935.1 Clostridia bacterium
GACGTATTCCCTAGAGAAGGCAAAGGTGGCGGAGCTTTTTGTTATGGACTGCATAGCCTAGGAGAATGCCGTATCATGCTTAATTACGGTGATAACTTAAGTGACGTCATTACGATGGCCCATGAGCTAGGCCATGGTTTTCATGACCAGTGTCTTAATGGAGAAAGCGTTTTAAATATTGATTCACCGATGCCACTGGCAGAGACGGCTTCCACTTTTTGTGAGACAATTGTCAAAAAAGCAGCCTTAGGTGAAGCGGATGAGGAAGAAACATTGGCTATACTAGAAGCTGAAATCAGTGATTACACCCAGCTTGTAGTAGATATTTATTCTAGATTTTTATTTGAGAGTGAACTCTTTAAGCAAAGAGAAGATGGGCCTCTTTCGCCAAAGGAACTTAACAACATGATGCTTAAGGCGCAGCAAGAAGCTTATGGAGATGGCCTAGACCCAGAGTATTTCCACCCTTATATGTGGACATGGAAACCTCACTATTATTATGCTGCTAGTAACTTTTATAACTTTCCTTACACTTTTGGACTATTGTTTGCCAAAGGACTGTATGCAAAATACGAACAAGATAAAGACAATTTCCCTAAAAAATATGAAAAGCTTTTGGCAGTAACGGGTAAAAAGTTTATTGCCGATGCAGCAAAGGAAATGGATATCGATGTACGCAATATAGAATTTTGGAGAAGTTCTTTGAAAATAATAGAACAAGATATAGAAAAATTCTTATTAATCTAAATTTAACCTAAAGTTTATAAAGATAACTCTTGTATTTTACAACCTCCCGTTATACTAATGGAAACATACTAACGGGAGGTTTTTATGATGCAAACAATACATAAGAGAATGTTAAGTTATTTCCTTACTCTGGTTATGATTTTTACAATGCTGCCAGCACAGATGTTGTCAGCAGCAGGGATTCAAGCTCAGCACCTCATCATCAATCAAGTTTATGGAGGCGGAGGCAAAGGCGACACACCTATTAGTCATAGCTTTATTGAACTCTATAATCCAACAGCAGCAGATATCTCTTTGAGAGACTATGAAATCAGTTATTCATCAAGCAGGGGAGGTACAAATCTTGGCAATACCGATGGACAAGAAGAGTTCTTACAGTTAGCAAATGTAATGCTTCCAGCAAAAACCTCTTACCTGATTATAGGGGCAGTAGAAAATACAACACCAAGTATATATGCTATTGAAAATCTTGACACAAGTCTAACACCCATCACAACATCACAAGCTTATTATATAGGCAAAGCTGATCAAGAGTGGGCAGGCAGACATATTGATAATGATCAGTATATCATTCAGTTAGAAAAAGCTGGAGAAACCATTGACGCCGTTACAGTCAATGCAAAGGAAACGGCAACAGAAGGCGCCCAGATCAGCAGCATCTCAAAGCAAAAGACCATTAGAAGACTTTACTTTAAAGATACAGATAGCAATGGAGCCGACTTTGAGGTCTTGGAGTATAAAGAAAAAGATAAAAACTTTGTAGAGACCTATCGCCCAAGAAGCCTAAGGGATGGGGAGTGGGGACAAGAGGTACCGGAAGAAACTTTGGAGATAGATAAGATTCAAGGCTTTTACAATGATACAGCAACATTGAAGATGGAGCTTATTGCCAGATATGATACCAAGACACCGAATGCAGACGGCGGTGTGGCTGAGATTGTTAAGTACAATCCAGATAATCAAAGCTTTTATTTGGTCAATGGACAGACAAAAACATTAGATATTGTCTCTATAGCAGATCTAAGAACAGCTGCTGCAAAGGCTTCTGTTATAACAACTGCTCAGAGCATCAATATAGAAACAGTGATACAGGCAGAGGACAATGCCTTTGAATATGGAGATTTAACAAGTATTGATATCAATACAAAGGAACAAGTCATTGCAGTAGCCGTTCAGGCACAAGGAACCAATGAGGATGGGTATGTAGCCATTTTAGCGTATGATGGAACTCTTCAAAAGCTAATCAAAGCAGGCAAACAGCCAGACATGCTGACCTTTACACCAGACGGCAACACCATTTTAGTAGCCAATGAAGGGGAGCCAAGAGAAGGCTATAGTTCAGGCATTGATCCTATGGGGAGTGTTACCCTTATTGATTTGAAGGATGGGATTGAAAATGCAGAAGGCAAAAATATAACCTTTGAAGCCTTTGATAATAGAAGACAGGAACTTATTAATGATCAAGTTATTTTGAAGAAGGATGCTAGTCCAAGTGTTGATCTAGAGCCAGAGTACATAGTTATTAACGGGGGCAGCAGCAAAGCATACGTGGCCCTTCAGGAAGCCAATGCCATAGCTGTCCTAGATATTGCAAGCGGTGAGTTTGAGACCATTAAAGGATTAGGCTTTAAGGATCACAGTAAGGCAGGAAATGAACTGGATCTTATAAACGATGGACAGATAACGATTAAAAACCAAGAAGTTTTGGGCGTATATATGCCAGACGGTATAAGTTTATACGAAAAAGATGGCAAGACCTACATTCTCACAGCCAATGAAGGGGACGCAAGAGAATGGGGAGAGTATATCAATATAGCAAAGATAAAAATTGAAGATGAAACAGTACAAACATTAGTTCCTGCATTACATGACGGCTTAGATGAAAATAAGACCTATATTTTAGGCGGCAGGTCATTTGCAATTTGGAACGCAGAAGATATGAGTTTGGTTTATGACAGCGGCAGTGATTTTGAAAAGGTAACAGCAGAGAAAAAACCAGATTATTTTAATGTATCTAATGATAACCTCGAACAAGATGATAGAAGCGGTAAAAAAGGACCAGAACCAGAGGATGTAAAAATAGCAGAGGTTAATGGCAGGACATATGCCTATATCGGTTTGGAACGTACAGGCGGTATTATGGTATATGATGTGACCAATCCACTTACCACTAAGTTTGTCAATTACATTACGACAAGAGAGTATACTGCAGATATTGCAGGGGATGTAGCTCCAGAAGGTTTATACCCTATTTTGAAAGACAAAAGCCCAACGGGGACAGACCTCCTTTTAGCAGCCAATGAAGTTTCGGGAACAGTGGCTATTTTTGAAGCGATTAAAGGTGTGGATGAACCTGCGCTGAATGAAAATAAGATTTCAGTTTTATCAGATATTCATGTCTATAGTAAATCTTTAGGCATTGAAGGAGCGGCTTTTGAAGAATACATTGCTAACGATAGAAAAATGATTGCAGAGAGCGAACTCATTTTTGGCGCTGCAATAGAGACGATTAAAGCCAATGACTCAG
>JARBTY010000306.1 GCA_029239935.1 Clostridia bacterium
TTACATCCCAACTTATTATAGAAGGAGATGTATCTACAATAACAGCTGGAGTTTATACTTTGAAGTATAGCGTAAGTGATGCAGCGGGAAATGAAGCAAGTGTAACAAGAATCATTACAGTGCAGGAAGAACCAGGAGAACCAATGCCTGTAAAACCAGTTGTCACTGCAGAAAGCACAAGAAATAGTGTAACACTCACATGGTATGTTGCTTCTGATGAAAGTTATACAATTTCACAAAAAGCAGGATCATCGTATTATAATGTAGATATAACACCAGTTATTTCGGGAAATAAAGCAACCGTAACTATTACTGGATTATCAAGTTCTACATCCTATACCTTTAGGGTTATTGCTAGACTAAATGATCAAACGGCAGTATCTAATGATATTAGTATAGCAACATTAAGAGACGGTGGAGGAGGTGGTTCTTCAAGGCCTACAACGCCAGAAGCACCAGTTATACCAACAACACCAGCTGTACCAGAAGCACCAGTACAACAAACAACACCAGCTGCACCAGCAACTGTTGCGATTTCGTTAACTAATGGGTTAGCGTCTAAGGATGGAAAAGAGCTTGTATTATCTGTAAAACCATACATTGAAAATGGTCGTACTATGGTAGGTGTAAGAGATATGGCAGCACTGCTTAATGTAGACAGTAAAGATATTGTATGGGATGCTAAAAATAAAGCGATTTTAATTAAAACAGGTAATAAAGAAATAGAACTTGTAGTTGGCCGTGGATATGCCGTTGTAAATGGTGAAAAAGTTGAGATTGACGTAACACCACAAATTAAAGATGGCAGAACAGTACTGCCAATAGCACATATAGCTAGAATATTAGGAATGAAAATAGAATTTGATGCTGTTACTAAAGAGGCAAGACTTAGTATAGAATAGTTAATTCGATTAGAACGTATAAAATTGTAGAGTAATAGAATCGAAGCTTGTAGCTATAAGTAACAAAAGAAATAAACAGTCCAGCTGAGTATATATTCGGCTGGACTGTTTTGTATATAAATTCTGAAAAATATGTTATAATCTATAGAGAAGAAAAAGGAGGTCTTAAATATTGGGAGCAAATTTGGTTACAAAGTATAATAGCTATAAGCTATCCACCGTAGTTACTTTAATCGTTATGTTTATGGCAACGTGGTTTACATATGATGTGAGAGGGGTTATCAGTACAATCCCATTTATTATCATCATTGCTTTTATACTTAGATTGTTTTATGAAAAGGGGGCATTTATAGTAGGAACAGCTTTTTTTAGCAGCTTTTTTATAGCAAGTATAAAAGATAATTTTGGATATGGTGTGTTCATGATTATAGGCATAGTATTTGCGACTTTTGCTGCGGTGATATTGGCAAAAGGTATACGACACCCCCAGAAAAATCAGAAAATAGTTCTGAGTATAATAGGTTTTTTGTTAGTCATTTTGGCAGGGGGCAACTATGCTGAAACTTGGGGAACGCCCTTGGGTTATTTAGGAGCTAAGTCAAATATAGAGCGGTATATTGATGAAAACTATGAAGGCAGACTGCAGATAGAAAGCATCAAACGGATATTTTTAAAAATGAGTGGCTATGAGGCGACGGTTGTTCAGATAGATGACAGGAGAAACAAATCTACCATTTATTATGGCAATCATGATTATATTTCAGATGATTATCATTGGCAAACAACTGAAAATATGATGGAGCAGGTTCAAACGGTACTTATAACGCTTATTGAAAATCAAACAGATTTGACAGACTACGCTATTAATCTTAAATCAGATATGAGTATTCCTATTGCTAAATACAACCTTAATGATAGGTTTAGCGGAGAGGAACCCGTTAATGTCGAAATCCAGCTGCAGCCTGGTTATAGCTGGAAAGAAAAAAAGGGGCAGGATAGCGTGCCAAAAGTCTATAAAAATGAAGAAGCTTTTCTAGAAGATGCCTATAAGGTCATAGCAGTTCTTCAAAATGTAGGTTATCAGTACGCTAACATAAGGGTCTATTACTATTTAGAGGATGGTAATACAACTTATGAAATAGTGCTTCGAGATAATGAAACGATAGGCACAGTACAAGAACTAACAAATCGTGTGCAGAAGGTGAATCACGCTAAGTAATCAAGAAGGACAGAATAAATGTACGATGTAGTTCACGGGCTTGCTTTGCAGATAAGTGATTATTGATGCAAAGCAGCCTTATTTTTACGTGTTGGATTGCCTATATGCGAGGGGGGATGTGTGCATATAAGTATTAAACATTTTAATATAGTAGCTCTGGTTACAAAATTGATAAAAGGTAGCAATATCTGCAATGGATTCATTGCTGTATTTTAAGAAATAGGTAGATTCTTCAATGCGTCTCTTGAGAATGTACTGAAATAATGTAATGCCTACTTCCTTCTTAAAGAGAGCACTTAAATAGTTGGGGTGTACATAGACATTTTCAGCTATGAGATGAAGTGTTAACTTTTCTGACAGGTGATTCATGATATAGGTCATAGTATTGCGGATGACAAGAGAAAATTTAAAAGTGCTTACATGATGAACCTTGTCAATAAAGGTTTCAACCATTCTATATTCCAGTTTATCCAGCTCAGCCATAGAGTCAGTTTGTTCGATCTCATAAATAAAAGCATCACTAAGGGTGAAAGCATCATCATCCGTTACTCCGCCTTTTATAGCGGCCCTGGTGAAAATGGTACAGGAACATATAAGCGAATTTTTCAGTGAACGCAAAGGATTATCAGAGAGTTTGGCTCTGTTGAGTGAATTGATTTCGGAAAGAATTTGAGAGGCATTGGCCTTAGTGCCGCTTTTAATGAGTTTGATGATGACCTGTTCTAAAAAATAGGGAGGATGCTGAAACATAGTTAATCTGTTTTTATAGGTGGTGACAAAGTAGTTTTCTGGAATGGACTGCTCGGCAGAGTGAATTTCTTTTGGAGAAGCGTCCAAATGGTCAGTAAAAAGAGTCATTAAAAGCTTATTAATATAAAAACATTTGGTATTATCTATTATAGCAAGCTTGGAAAAATAATCCTGAAGTTTGCTTTTCATTTTAATAGGAAGAGCATGTCTTTTAATAAGCGTAGAAAGCTTAGCGTCATACATCTCCTCATCTAAAAACGGCCCTACTATAATGAGAAAAATAGGATTAAGTTCAAGAGCTATAAAGTACTCATAATACCCATTAGAGATATATTGGCAGGTAAAATATTGATTTTCACTAAAAATAAGATCTGAGAAGTTTTCATGATGGCCTAAAAG
>JARBTY010000061.1 GCA_029239935.1 Clostridia bacterium
GTGTGTTCTCCCAAAGAAATCAGCTGACTTTTGAAATGCTTCCAGCTTTCTGAAAGGCAAAGGGAATAGGTCTCTGTGCCGTACTGCACATCAGGTGCGATAACCCATGAAGTCTCTCCTTCTTCAAATACCGATAAGATATCCCCATCACCTATTTGAACAGCAAATACAAATGTTTGAGTCACAAGCAAAACAATGAGCGTGGTACCATATAAGGTATATAGCGCCTTATCACTGTCTGTCTTTTCTCTGTCCCTAGTCTTATGAAAGGCTTGTACCGCCTGTTTCCATTCTCTTTCTATGGTTTTAGGAAGTGTAATATCTTTTATATTTCTCAGGACCTCATATAGATTTTGGTCTTTATGATGTCCTATGATTGTCTCTAGCAGGGATAAGGCAGATGAAACAGCCAGTTCTGCACCGTCCTGACTGTATGGACACCGCTCACTGCCGTGACCGTCTGCCAGTGCACATAAAACCCCTACACCTTCTATCTCGAGGCTTTTTACAGCATCCTGACAAGGTTTATGGTTTCTGAGATGTGAGCTTCCTGTAATACATTCACTGATAATGGCCCATGACATTTTTTTCTCCTTACCACACATCACTGTCTTCATCAGAGGCTACTGGAATAGTCTGCGTATCTATGATGGTTTGTTTAGAACTTACACTGATGACATTACTGGCAGGCGAAGAAACTTGTTTGGCAATCGTTGAGGCCCATTTAATATATTTAGTAAGCACCTCAGGATTGTTGGCCTGCAACACAGGCAATTCGTTGTTGTTCATAAATTCTCTCAGCACCGTAGTATCTGCATCACTTCCTATGGCAATAGCCAGCTTAACAGCCTTTTTACCCCATGGCAGGCTTAGAAGCTCATCCAAATTCTTTTTATATTGATCTGTAGGTTGTCCATCTGAAAGCAGCACAAGCACAGGTGGCAGCGCTCTTTCTGGCATGGGCGGCATATGCAGCTGATCTGTGACTAGCTCAAAAGCTTTACCCATGTCAGTAAGTCCCCCAGCTTCTAGGTCAATCCACTCAAATTCTTCTATCGGTGTAGGATTTGCTATATGCCAGCTAGCACCTTCTGAGAATTTTACTGCCCTTATATAAAGCTGTGCATTGGGATTTTCATCTGCTGCCGCCTTCATATCTGGTATGGTCTGTCTAATTGCGTAATTCAGGGATTGTATCTTTTCCCCCATCATAGAGCCTGAACAATCTACAAGCCATATAAAATGCAGTGGTCTGGAGGCCATCTCTCCCCCTGGTCTTTTGAATCCTTCCATCATCTTGATCTCCTCCTTAGCTTATTTCACTGTTTAGTAGTGTTATTCCCTTATAAACTGTCCTTCTACACTTCCAAAACGAATTTTGCTATCGCAAATCAGCGGCACATTTTTCCCTGGCGGCACACACACTTCATTGCCATCCGGTTTTGTAAAAAGCCAATCCATCTGGCTGATATTTCTAAGTCCCCATTTACTGGGATCCTTGGGATGTCTGGATATTTCTGCGACAGCGTCCTTAAGATTAAAATCTCCCTGTAGATGATGGCTATAAACCTTCGTTTCTGGATGTAGTACAAGCTGTATGCTGCCTATCTTTAGGATAAGAGGGATTTCAACATTTTTGCTGCAGTTCCAGCATATATGTCCCGCTCCCGCCACACTTCTTTCCCGATAAAAGACTTCACAGCCACAGTGCTGACAAATCATAATACTTTCTTTGAGCTGCAGGAAAGCCCTTTTCCACTGATTCTCAACGATTCTCTTTTTGGGATTTTGAAGTCCTTCTGTAAAAGCTGTCATAAAAAGTTCCTTAATAAACTTCGGGTAAATCCCCCAATAAATAATAGCATTATCCTGATAACCCGAAACAGGCCTATTGGAGTGATCCTGAGGATCCCATATAAAAAGGGGATGTGCGCCATATACCTTTTGCTTTGCCACAGCATCAAAACATCTGATACTCGCCTCCTTGGCCCCCTCTAGCGGGTGATGCAGCATAAACATATAAAATAACAGTACTGCTAAGGAAAAAAGGTCTGTCTCTGCCGAAGGACCTTTTTTACCCATGACAATCTCCGGCGCCATAAATCCCAGTGTCCCCTGTACACTGCTGTCCGTGCTGCCATTAACAACGACATTATCGTTATCACAAACCAGTATGTCCCCATTTTCAGGATTTAAAAAAGCATTTCCAAAAGAAATATCACAATAGCTGTACCCCAGAGAATGGAGTTTTTGAAAGCATTGTGACAGGTTAAAGCCCGCCATGCACAACGCCCTAAAAGAAGGCTCCGCTCGTCTTTTCATCAGGTCAACTATACTTTTATAATGGGAAGGCCTTAAATCCATAATATATCCAAAGGTGTTGGCAGACCCTACGATGTCCATCGGCCACAAAAAGCGCTCATCTGGTTTACCATTTTCCACTAATTTTTCTATAATAGCTCTTTGATTTTGGGTGGCCATATGATGATGATACCATTTCAAAGCATAGCTTTTACCCTTCGCACTTACTTCATAGACCTCTCCTTGTCCCCCACTGCCTAATAGTTTAACAACTTGATAGGTGATGTTGTGGATGGATACAAGCTCATCGCCGCTTTGCAGCATAGAAATTGTCAAAAGCACTCCCCCTTTTATTTTTATTGAACTGCATTTATTATACTATATAAATGTTATCTTTTCATTAAATTAATCGAATTCACTCAATTAAAAAGAGTCTATGTCATCTTTTCGCTAAGAAAAGAGACTATAGACTCTTAAAGGTTATGCTTATTCGTTTTAAGTGATTACTCTGTTACTTCAAAATCTTCTTTTGTTACACCACATACAGGACATACCCAATCATCTGGAATATCTTCAAAAGCTGTGCCTGGTTCAATACCACCATCTTCATCCCCAATTTCTGGATCATAAATATAATCACATACTGTACAAATATACTTTGTCATCTTAAAACCTCCTCGTAATAATATTTTTATGGAATAATTGTACCTGTTATCCTTGTAAGTTGTCAAGGAAAATTATACCAATTTTTGATTATTTACTTTTGCCTACTATAAAATAACTATAGCCTATAAAAACAGCGCCTCCGATGATATTTCCCAGGGTAACAGGTATCATATTTGCCCAAAAACCACTTAAAGTCAGCACGCCGCCATTTGGACTCATAAGTCCCACAGAAAGAATCGTCATATTTGCCACACTGTGTTCAAATCCCGATGTGATAAAGGCAAACAGACACCAAAAAATCATAATGAGTTTAGCTGTTTCTTCCTTTAGCTTAATCGATGTGAAAATGGCTAAGCACACCAACATATTACACAAAATCCCTTTAAATAAGAGCTCAAAAAAGTCGCCGCTCATTTTTGCTTGACTGGCTGAGATAAAAAACTCACCTACACTTCCTTTTGCTCCGCCGCCCAGCACAAATAGCCCCGCCAGTACTATACTGCCCAATAAGTTGCCTATATATGAATAAAACCAAACTTTGAGTGTGTCCATCCACTTAACTTTTTTATGTAGTGATGAGACGGTCATAATCATATTGTTGCCTGTAAAGAGTTCTCCTCCTGCCATAATGACTAAACTCAGGGCTATACCAAAGCTTATCCCCATCAGCGTCTTCTTAAAAGGCGAATCTCCTGCTGCTGCACCAATACTAAAGATGAGTAAGATACCAAATCCCACATAGACACCCGCCATCATTGACAGAATAAGATATTTGATCCGGCTTTCCTTTAGTAACTTCACTTTATGCCATGCTACTTCTGATATTTTATCAAGCATTTCTCCATACATATGCATCCCTCTATTCTGTTAACTTAAAAATTTTCATCTTGCTTATACCAGTAACCTGACCACTGAATATGCTGTGCTACTTGGGCTTCTTCATTAAGGGCAATGTCCTCTAAGACTTCTTTTTTAAAAACTTGGTAGCCCATCCTGTCTACAATATAGCCAATGTGCTCTTTAGCGAGAGACCTGTCGATATAGTGATCTACAAAACGGTAAGTGTTTTGAATGATTTGCGTCAGTACTTCCTCTGAGGCCCATTTGATAAAGGGCATTGCAAGCCTTGGATTCTTTTTACCGCTTCTTCCCATAATCACCATGCGGTAAAGCTTTTTTTCACTTCTTGTCCATGCTCCTGTAGGGCATTGTAAAACGCATTCACCGCACCCTATGCATTGCTCCTTGTCCCTTTCAACATTAAAGTCATTTAGACTCAATGCCCCTGTTACTTTCTTCTTACAATTCTTTACACAAGCTTCACAGCTTATACATCTTGAAACATCGTATTGTGGTTCTGTAAGACAAATGATGCCAAAATCCTGCATATGCGCTTTAATACAATCATTGGGGCAACCTGTCACTGCAATTTTAAAGTGAAAGTCATGGGGGTATACAGCCTGCTCTAAACTTTTTGCAATTCTGGTTGTATCATCATTAGCATAGGGACAAACCCTATTTCCAATACATGCAGAAATATTTCTGGTACCTGCAGCCGGATACCCACCGTCTTGAACAACCAGTTCTAAGCCCAGACTTTCAATTAAAGGTTTTATCTTTTGATTAATCTCTCCCATATATTCAAAACCAATATCAGGGATTTCAAAACCCTGTCTGGTCGTTAAATGAACTGTCCCATTCCCATACTCTTCGGCTATAGACTGGATGAGAGGGAAAAATTTGGCCTCTAGATGTCCTCCTGGAACTCTGATTCTAAGGGCTGTCTTATTTCTTGTCTTAGCTATTCTATAAGCATTTTTTGCAATAGCCTTACGGTTAACACTCATGTCTTTTTCCTCCTAATCCATCAACTGTTTGGCTTGTATGTAATTAAAAACAGGTCCTTCGAGACAGACATAGGTCTCATCTATCTTACAATGACCGCACTTACCAATCCCACAGTTCATTCTGCGCTCAAAAGAAACCCAAATATTTTCTTCTAAAAACCCTTTTTTAATGAGCTCGAGCGTTGTGAATTTCATCATAATAGGCGGGCCCACAATAATAGCTGTCTTTTTTTCTACAGCCCTTAAATCCAGCTTATCCATATGTGCTGTAACCAGCCCCTGCTCTCCCGCCCAGTTTTCATCCGCTTGATCCACCGTCAGCCATAGCTTACATTGTTTTTCCCATGCCTTTATTTCCTCTTTGAATAAAACATCTTGTGGTGATTTAAAGCCTAGAAGAATCTCTAATGATTTGATAGTATCTAGGTTATTTACAAAATAGCGAATAGGATTTTTCACAGGGGCCAGCCCTGTTCCTCCCGCAATAATCGTTAGGTCCTTATCTTTAAAAACTTCTAAATCGAATCCATTGCCGTATGGGCCTCTCATGAATAAATGATCCCCAGCTTTCAGTTCAAACAGCCGGTCTGTTAAGCGCCCTACTTTACGAATAGTCATATCCAGTGAGCCTTTATCAAAGTCACTGATTGAAATAGGGGCTTCTCCCACCCCCGGAATAGAAACCTCCATAAACTGTCCGCCTATCAGCTTCTCTTCAAAGGCTATGCGGTAAGTAAAATCAATGGCTGTTTCTTGGGTAATTTTTATTATTTTATAGGGTTTTGGCAAATACGGATTATGCATGGCTGCTCTCCTCCTGAATCACTTGATTAAGCTTATTAATACACTTTGAAAAGGAGATATACTCCGGACAGACATCATCACATCTTCCGCAGCCAACACACATGTGCATGTCAAAACGCTTATAAAAATCATTGACCTTATGCATGGTTTTAAATCTCATTTTTTCACCATTTTTTGGCCTGAAACGATGTCCTCCCGCCATATCGGTATAGCCCTCTATATGACAACTGGCCCATACACGCCTTCTTTCGCCCAATTTTTGGTCATCGCTGACCTTAACATCCTGCATGCTAAAGCATGAACAGGTAATACACGACGTACTGCAGCGGCCGCAGGCAACACACCTATTGGTGTATTCACTCCACAAAGGATGGTTAAAGGTCTCTTTGGTTATGCGCCCTGGCTCTGGAATGGTTACCTTAACCTTATTTTCCTTAACAAAGTCTGGTGTAAAGGGGATATGTTCTTTTTTCTTGATCCCATCTGTTAAAAGGGCTTCATCCTGTGTATCAAATAAGATATCTGCTCCCTCAAACCGTATAACCCCTTCATAATTTTGGGTTTTATGAGCACCCATAGAAACGCAAAAACAGTTGTCAAACCCCTCAGTACATTCAATCATAATGAATTTAAGCAGCTTCCTTCTTCTTAGATAATAGTAATCCTTCTCTTTTCCATTTTCTAAAAAAATAGTGTCCAGTCTTTCAATACCATTGATATCACAAGGTCTTAAAAACATAACCATGGGTTTTGTATCTATTTTTGCTTCTCGCATTTCATCATTAAGAAAGTAAAATAAAGTTTCTCTTATAGGATAAAAAATCTCTTTAGGTGAGTAATAAGACTTTTCTTCTACTACAATATCTTTCACTGACGAAACTTTTCCATAACCAATGCACCCAGTATCCGAAAATCTCCCCTTCCCTTCTTGGCGAATAGGACCATAAAACTCAAACTCCCTTGATAATATTGTTAAATAATTATCAAATTCATCTATAGTGAAACGAACTCCCATTACTAACAGCACCTCCAATTCTTTTATTGCTGTTAGTATAAACCGCCTCTCTAGGGCTGTCTGTAACTATAGGTACGTATTAATATTTTTACTCCCAGTACGACTAACACAACACCTACTAAACCATTCAGTATTCCAATGGTGAAAGGCGTCAGCCATTTCCCTGCAAAACCTGCCCCAGCTGCAAGCAGTGTTAAAAATACGCCAGTTGAAAAAACGGCTCCAAGACCAAATAAATACAGTTCTCCTCTGTTCATATTATCTTCTGCCATTTTTGTGGAAAAAACCCCCGCCCAAAATAAAATAGTCAGTGGATTGGATACCGTCAGAAGTACCGCCTGATAAAAAACCTGTGTACTCTCTAAACCTGTCACAAGTTTTAAATCCGGTAGAATACGGATGCCAACGGAGCCTAAAACAGCGTTAACCCCAAATAGAATCACGACTACAGCGCCCACCGAACTAAGTTTTTTTTGTCTATCTGAGGATCTTAATAAAGCCCCTATGCCGCTTATGGCTGCAAAAATAAAAAGTGCATCGATTAAAGTAACCCCCACTACCCCCGTTACTGCACCCCAAAACCCTTTTAACAGTGCCGTTTGAAAAATAAAAACACATACCGGCCCCACAGCCAGCTGCAGCATCATGCCAAATCTGAATCCCTTAAATAACATGGTATTCCCCCTTTAAATCGTCATATTTTCTTTTAAAGATAAAAGTGAAATGATGGTATTGGTGCGGATGACACCCTTAATCTTTTTTAATTGATTGGATAAAAAATGCTCTAGGGACTTGGGGTCTTCAACCAATACCTTAAGCAGGTAATCATATTCCCCTACCACATGATGGCACTCAAGCACTGACTGATTATTAACAATATCCCTTCTAAATCCTTCAATATTTTCTGTTTCATCAATCGTTACAAAAACAAATGCTAGTGTCTTGTAGTTCATGCTTTCTCTATTCACTTTGATTGTATATTGTTCAATGATTTTAGAAGCCTCCATTTTCCTAATCCGCTCACTGACGGCTGGAATGGACAGGTTAATAGTCTTACTTATTTCTGAAACAGTATACCTGCTGTTTTCCTTAAGCATATTCAAAATTCTCAAATCAATTTCGTCCACGATAGTTCCCTCCTTATAATTTAAGTATTATTTTATCTACAAATTAAATTTAAGTAAACATTTTTTAGAATTACCTTATATTTTTAATTTTTTTTACCTCTAACCTTATTTTTTAATCCTTAACCCTTTGTTATTCCTTTAAACTTTTGCACACAAAAAAAACAGCAGAGAGATTTTTTGAAATAGATCTCCCGCCGTTTTTATTGCCCTTGTATTTTATAAACAACTCTAGTTTGAGACTCAAGTTCATATGTCTCTCAATCAACCTCTTGGTATACTTCATCTTTCTCTGTCACCTGCTGCAATAATATTTCCGCATCTGAAGCTGTTAGTGGTCTGCTAAACAAATACCCCTGGACTTTATCACACTCTTTTCTTTGCAATATGGTAAGCTGGTATTCATCTTCTACACCTTCTGCCACTACTTCCAGCTTCATTTCATGGGCTAATTGGATAATGCCGTAAGCAATCGCTTGTTCTTTTGAGCTTGAACAAATATGATCAATAAAAGACTTGTCTATTTTGAGTGTGTGAATAGGCAGCCTTCTTAAATAGTTAAAGGATGAATAACCTGTCCCAAAATCATCCAAAGCAATCTTGATACCTATGGCTCTAAGGCTTTCTAAAATACTGACATTTTTCTCTAACGACTTCATTAACACCGTTTCTGTTATCTCAATTTCTAGGTATTGTGGCTCCAGCTCTGTTTCCTTGAGAATGTCTGTAATCATATTAATGAAGTTGCTTTGCTGGAACTGAACACTGGATATATTGACGGCTATCCCGTCAAACTCATACCCCTTGTCACGCCATTCCTTGTTTTTTAAACAAGCAGTCCTGAGACACCACTCACCAATTTCCTTGATCAGTCCACATTCCTCTGCTATTGGGATAAATTCCTTTGGGGATATAAATCCCATTTCCTCTGATTTCAACCTGAGAAGTGCTTCAAAACCTGTCATTTTATTTTGTTTGACATTGATTTGAGGCTGATAATAAACTTCAAAGGCATTATTCGTTAGTGCACTTCTTAAAATGGTCTCAATTTTTGTTTTACGCTTTAGCCCTTGATACATCTCATCATTAAAAAACGCGTATCTGTTTTTGCCGCTGGATTTAGCAGTATACATGGCAGTATCTGCATTTTTAAGGATATTATGAGTATGCTCCCCATCTTTATGATAAATAGATATACCGATACTTGCAGTAGTATAGATAAGCTTGTCCTGAACAACAAACGCATTTTCAAAAATACCGAGAAGTTTCTTTGCAAATATCGCTACTTGCTCTTCATTTTTTATATCTGGTTTTAAAACAAGAAATTCATCTCCTCCAAAACGGCAGACTGTGTCTTTATTTTTTACAATCTCTTTTAACTTTTGGGCAATGAGCCCCAGCAAGGCATCGCCGTAATCATGCCCTAGTGTATCATTTACATTTTTAAAGTTATCAAGGTCAATCAGCATAACTGCTCCTGCTATTGGCTGATCTTTTGCTTTCTTCAGTTCGACTTCTAATTTTTCCATAAATAAAACACGATTAGGCAATTTGGTTAAGGTATCATAATATGCCATATATTTTATCCTGTGTTCTGTCTCTTTTCTCTCAGAGATATCTGTCATAGATCCAGCGACTTTAGTCACTTCACCTTTTATATCTCTTAATGCTTTTCCTCTGGTAAGAAGCCATTTATAGCTTCCGTCCTGCATTCTGATTCTGAACTCGCTTTTGTAATAGTCTGTATGACCTTCAAGATGCTGTCTCATGGTTGCTATCACCCGTTTAACATCGTTAGGGTGTATCCGTTTAACAATGGTTTTAAGAGATATCTTTTCCCCTGAATCATCGCCTGTCATCCCGTACCACTTATTGGATACATTAAAATCTTTTTTTCTATAATCCCACTCCCAAATCACATCATTGGCACCCTCAATAGCCAGTTTGTACTTCTCCTCACTTTTTCTTAGGTATTCTTCATTGACCTGAAGCTCTTCATACTGCGCCCGAAGCTCCTCTTCTGTCGCCGCCAGTTCTTCATAAACTGAAGTAAGTTCCTCATAACTTAAATTAAGTTGACTGAGCATCACGTTAAAATTTCGAGAAAGCTGCCCAAATTCATCTTGAGACTCAAATTTACAAGTTGAAGTTAAATCTCCATTTGCCGCCTTATCCATGGTTTCCGTTAATTCACTGATAGGTTCGGTAATCGATTTTGAAAATTTGATACTGATTATAGCTGCTATTGTTATACACATTAACGTTGTTACGATAATAAGTAGTAGAACAAGTAGTGCTGGTCTACTCATCTCCAGCCTATCCTGCGCAAAAACAATCATCCAATTAATGTCTGGGATAATGCCATAGGCCATATATTTTTCTCTGCCCTGATAGACGTACCTGCCTTCTCTTTCTAAAATTTCTTCCTTATTGTGAAGCTTTTTCACCACGCTCTGAATGGCTTCGTTTTCCACGTAAGTTCCAATCCTTGCAGCATCTGGATGTGCTATGATGACCCCTTCTGAATCTACAATATACGCATACCCGTGATTTGACATTTCAACATTTGCAATCTTATTTTGGAAATACTGGAGTTTAATGGTGCTGCCAAAAAGCCCTATTACCTCTCCTACACTGCCCTGTACAGGCACCGCCATAACTACAATTTTTTCCTCCCCATCATGATTGTACCTGCTGTCACTTATAACCGTTTTAGCCTCCATGACTTCTATGAAATACTCCTCATTTTTTATAAAAGTACCTATGAGGTCAGGGTTCGCACTTAATAAGATTCTGCCATGTCTATCCGCTAAAAATACATTGTCAAAATCTGATGACTCCACTAACGTGTTTTCTAGTATGTCCTCAGCATCTTTTCTAACTTGTTCATCTACGCTCCCTATGCCTTGGTCTTTGCTGGTTATAAGAACATCCCTCATTTTATTCATCTTAGACAAAAGTGTCACTTCTCTCAGTTGTGACTCTATAATATTATTCAAATTTTCATTTTCTATTGCAGATATAGCCCTTATTCTATTTTTACTTATCTCTATCAATGTATTTGAAGTATAAATATATACAATAACACTCAGGAGCATTAAAGGAATAGAAACTAATGATATAATTGAAAGAGGAATTTTTTTTCTTAGCAGCATAGGCTATCTCCTTTATCTTACGAAACGATTAAAAATTTTAATTCAATTATAATCCTTTTTTTCACTTTTTTCCATTATTTTCATCAAATTGTTACTTGTAATGTCTATTTAAAATTTTCTTAATAGTCTATTCTCTATTTTAGTATTCTTCTACTTCCCATTCATCTTCCCATCCCATTATCTTTTTGATGGCACGGGCATGTTTTTTCATAAAAAGAGTCGCAAATGCGTCTGCATCCTCTTCTGTCATTGGTTTGCCTGTTTTATATTGAAACCTATGTCTTAACTCATGGCATAATGCATGGAGTGAATAAAGCTGAAAGCTTTGCTGATCATCTCCATCATCATTTTCCGAAAACACAAAAACACATACCGTATCTGTGTTCAAAATATAAAGTCCTTCTGTTTTTCCTAATAACACCTCAAAAACCGATAGACCCACAGGCCCCATATTCCTTAATACATCCATGCGCTTTTCATAAATAATAATCGTCCTAGGTCTATAGGTCTTCTCAAATAGATTCAAGAATTTCTTGATTCTCTTTTTACTCAGATAATATTCTCTATGATTAATGATTTCCATTTTGAACTCCTTCTAGCGGGAATATTCTATCGCATCTCTTCCGTTTTGTTTTGCTTTATATAATAATGCATCGGCACCTTTAATAAGTTCTAAATAATTCTCTTGTTGTAATTCTTTAATCCCTATACTTACTGTTACCATGACATCCTTATCAAATTTAAAATGACTTATCTGTTCTTTTATTTGTTCGCCCACCTGACATGCCGCTTCAATATCCATTTGTGGGAAAATCCCAATAAACTCTTCGCCTCCAAATCTTCCAACATGCCCTTTATCATTAATGGTGTCTGTCAAAATACCTGAGATTGTTTCAAGTACATAATCCCCAAATGGATGTCCATAGGTATCATTAACATCTTTAAAATAATCAATATCCATCATCATAAGAGATAATGGGATAGCTTTTACTCCTTTTTGGGATTGAATAACTTCCTTTTCAAGAAGCTCTATCGCATACTGATGATTATAAAGTTTCGTCAAACTGTCCCTAATGGCCTTTTCCTGAAGTTCTTCATTTTTTCTTTGTAACTCATGGAGTATTGTCATGTCCTGTATCACTAAAATAACACCTAAAAAATCATGGGTGTGACTATCAAAAATATCTTTGCTTATAATCTGAACCGGAATAAGATCTCCTGCCTTATTTTTCAAATGAATACCATGATGTTTTTTATGCATCAGTTTTATTTCTATTGAATGAAAAGGCAATTTATCCTGTTCTGCATCATGAAGTATCTTCTCAATAGGCTGTCCTAAGAGTTCTTCTTTTTTTAAGCCTAGTAATTCTAAGATATGAGGAGATACCCTTATCATTTCTCTTTTTTCATTAAGAACTATGACCAGATTCAGCATCTCAGTCGTTATTTCTTCAAATATAAATTGCTCTGGAAGCTTCAAAAACTTATATTTTGTAATCACCCGATAAATTCCTAAAATCATAATAACAGCATATAGTTGTCCCATAAAAGGCAATTTTATATTTGTTAGCTTTGGAAGTATGTCTTGTGTTAAAAGATTTAAAATGAAAGGTACAACACTGCAAACTACCAGTATAAAGGACTGCTTTTTTATTCTTACACTGGTTGATTTGATGCCCCAATGTAGTATACAAACTATACTTAATGACAATACGATAAAATTATGCCAAAATTGCCCTATGTAAAATAACTGTGCTATAAATTCTGGGGTTTTTATACCTTCCCCAAATAAAAATACTGCTATAAAAAAGAAACTAAATGCAGGTAAGAAAATAAGCCCTTTGACTACTTTTTTAACTGCCCACTTATTTTCGGTAATCAGCAGGACTAAATATAAGGACAGTGCACCAAAGCTGCACCACCCTATAGCAGATATTTTGTTCCAAATTAAAAAAACACGGTTATCATATGCACAATAGGCAAAAGCATAAGCAAAAGACCAAATTCCGTAACTTATACAGAGCAACAAAAAAATTTTATGTATGGCAGATTTTTTATTTTGTCTCATTGTATAAATGCCAATGTACAAATAAATATATACGGCAACTAACGAGAAAGCTGAAAACAAGCTATTTATATCCATAAACTTTCCCCTTCAAAAATTTTATATTATCGAAAATGATACTTAAATAATAATTTTTATTGAATATAACTACAATATTCATTATAATATAAACTTTTACTATTTTAAATATCTTTATATTATTTCTTATAAATTTTATCACAAAGGGCTGTGAACCTTTTAAATGGTCCACAGCCCTTTGTGATAACGCCTATACATTCTATACTTACTATGATGCTAGTTGGCACCTTATTTTACACAGTATTCCTCAAGATAAGCTTCCATTCTTGCTTTCATCTCATCATCAATAACGACCTTGCCATCAATGGGTACATTGTGAAGGGTGTCTATAATCTCGCGGACAGTGACAATCGGATAGGTCTTAATCCCAAATTCATCATAGATTTCCTGAATAGCCGTTTTATTCTGCTGTCCTCTCTCCATTCGGTCTACAGAGATAATAAGCCCTGCAATTTCCACATCGGCCGCTGCTTTTAAAATAGGCAGACATTCTCTAATAGCAGTTCCTGCTGTAATGACATCTTCAATCACTAAAACCGTGTCCTTATCCTGTAATTTGTACCCAACCATCGTACCACCTTCACCATGGTCCTTAGCTTCTTTTCTATTAAAGCAATAATTGACGTCTTTTTCATATTTGTTAGACAAAGCAATGGCTGTGGCCACTGATAAAGGAATGCCTTTATAGGCTGGACCAAATAAAGCCGTCACATCTTCCTCCATATTTTCCTGAATACAACTGGCATAAAACTCACCTAAACGTGCTGCCTGAAACCCTGTTTTATAGTTGCCTGTATTAACAAAATACGGTGTTTTACGTCCGCTTTTAGTGGTAAAATCACCAAAAGTAAGTACCCCTGATTTTACCATGAATTCGATAAATTCTTTTTTGTAACTCATCTATTTTCCTCCT
>JARBTY010000062.1 GCA_029239935.1 Clostridia bacterium
TTATATTATATTATATTAATAGTATAATTAATATAATATTCAAGTTTTTATGCGTTAATACTAGGAGATGATTTAATGAGTAAAGATATCTTATTTAATACAAATGAATTTGTATTTTCTTATCGTGTAGCGGGAATTTTAATAAGAGATGAAAAAATTCTTCTGCAAAAACCTAAAAATGACGATGGTTATTCTATACCTGGTGGACATGTGAGCTTTGGAGAGACGACATCTGAAACATTAATCCGCGAGTTTCGCGAAGAAATGAATGCCGATATAAAAATTGAAAAATTAGTTATGGTAGGTGAAAATTTCTTTCCATGGGGTAATAAACCTTGCCACCAAATTAGTATGTATTACACCATTGCATTATGTCATGAGCACCAACTACCACTTGATGGAACTTTTCAAGCGCAAGATGACTTCGAGAATACTAGAACAGACTTGGATTTTTCATGGATTCCTTTATCAGAAATCAATCATATAAAAGTTTACCCAACAACTATAAAAAATGATTTGATTGTATTACCTGAACAAATTAAGTATTTCGTGTACAAACAAGAATAAGTCTTGTTTGTACACGATTTTATTGTTATATTAGCATCTTCGATGATTTGGTCCCCAACACAACACTAAGCACCAGGATCTCCTTATTATCTACCTAACTTTTCTAAAGCTTCCCATAATCCGTTAAGATAAGTGGCACCTAAAGCTCTGTCATATAACCCATAACCAGCCCTTCCAGTTTCTCCCCAAATCATACGTCCGTGATCCGGTCTTACATAACCATTAAAACCATTTTTATGAAGTGCTTGCAAAATAGCAAACATATCTAAGCTTCCACAAGAAGAAAGATGCGCTCTTTCTTCAAACCCTTTGCCATCTTCTAAAACAGCTACATTTCTGGCATGTACAAAATGGACACGTCCCATCGCTGAATATTTATCAGCCATATGCACCACATCATTTTTATTAGAACATCCTAAAGAACCTGTACACAAAGTAATGCCATTGTGTTTATCATCAACTAATTTTAAAAAACGATCTAAATTTTTTTCACATGTGATAATTCTGGGCAATCCAAAGATACTCCAGCAAGGATCATCCTCATGTATAGCCATATTTATATTGCATTCTGCAGCCACCGGAATAACTGCTTCTAAGAAATATTTTAAATTACTCCATAGATTTTCTTCCGTCATAGCATTATATTCTGCAACTACCACCCTGAGTTCATCTCTTGTATAGCTCGAATCCCATCCCGGAAGCGCCAGGTCACTATCACCTTCTAATGGATTTACTTGATCTACTTGGTCCTGATAATATACGAGTGTAGTGGAACCATCCTCAAGCACGTGGTCTAACTGGGTTCTTGTCCAATCGAATACTGGCATAAAGTTATAGCAAACACATTTAACACCAGCTTCTCCAAGTCTTCTGATATTCTCACAATAATTTTCAATATAATGATCTCTAGTCGTTTTTCCTAGTTTAATATCTTCATGAACCGGTACACTTTCAATTACATCAAAGGCAAGACCTGCATCTTCTGTCAGTTTCTTTAGTTTGGCGATACTTTCTCTGCTCCACACTTCTCCTACCGGTACATCATAAACAGCTGTAACAATAGCATTCATTCCTGGAATTTGTTTGATATTCTGGAGTGTTACTTTATCATCTTCACCATACCATCTAAAAGATAATTTCATATATTTTTTGCCTCCTTTTGATAATTAGACTCTAACTTTTATCACTATTTTTTTAACTGCACAAGCTTCCCCAGAAATACAACGTGGTTTATGAGCATCTTCTGGAGCAACAATTACAAAATCACCTGACTTTAGTACTACACTGCCACTTTGCGCCGGTTCTTTATAAAAAGTAATATCATTTTGAGTATCATAATCTGTTATTGCAGTCAAGCCTTCTCTTGAAACACATCCAAACTGTTCTTGTCCCTCAATAACATATTGCACATCAAAAAACTTTTCATGGGTTTCATATTGAAGCGTAAAAGCATCCATTGTTGTATAATGCTGAACATTAGCTATGATAACATCTCCATCAATAGGATATGCTCCTGCCTCTAACTGCGCTAAATCTTCTCTTCTTAGAAATTCAAATGCTTTTACAAATCTATCTTCTAAATAATTATACTTCTCTGCAAGTTTTATATGCGTTGTAAACATGATATTCTCCTATTCCATTTATTTATTTCCATAATTCAATCACAGCAATAGCTTCTACTAAGTCTTTGCACACTATTGCCGCCATTTCAACCGTTTCTTGCGTAGGCTCAGTCAAATCTGGAATCAAGACTACTTTACTGCCCGCTTGCCAGCCTGCTTCAACACCTGCCGGACTATCTTCAAAAATAACGCAGTTTTCTGGTTTTTGATCTAATATTTCAGCTGCCTTTAAAAAAATTTCCGGATCCGGCTTTCCACTAGTCACCATATCTCCACAGATACAAAAATCAAAGTAACGGGTTACCCCAGCTAATTCCAAAAATCTGATCGCCTGCTCTTTATGAGTTGACGTAGCAACTGCCATTTTTATTTGTTTTTGTTTGAGATAACTAAGCATTTCTAAGAGACCAGTTTTAATTGGTATACCGCTTTTTTCAATAGTCTCTATGACATAGGTTGTACGAATTTGCCTTGCTTTATCATAATCTACATTATTACCAAATAGTTCTTCAAAAAGCGCTTTACTAGCTTTTATATTTCTGCCTCTTAACAACGCAATCACTTCTGGTGTTATAGGATAATTCAGTTCCTTTGCTGCTTTCATCCACCCCTCAAAAGCCAGATGTTCTGTATCAAACATCAATCCATCCATATCAAAAATTGCTGCCCGAATCATTTGTATACTCCTTTTTATTAATAAGACAGTCTTACTGATAATCCTATATGGCTATCAGTAAGACTGTCTTTCCCTGCCTGCTTCATGACTCTCATTTAAAATAAATTTGGGAATAAAGCTGTTGGGATGGCCAGAAAAACATCCGAGAATACTACAATACCTGCTAAAACTGCAAGTGATACTAAGAAGTATGGTAATACACCTTTAAATGCATCTTCTATTTTTACACCGCCGATGGACGCTGCAATCAAGAGACACAAACCGTAAGGGGGCGTTACCAAACCTAGTGCCAGTGTAATAACTACAATCAACCCTAGTATAATCGGACTGATTCCGAGTGTAATTGCTGATGGCAGAATAATAGGGACAAATAGGATCATAGCTGGAACTGCATCCATAAATGTTCCTATAAACATAAAGAACAATACCACTACCACTAAAAATATAAACTTACCACCTGGCATAGCTGTAAATAACTGTTGTACAAATACATTTAATTGGTAATAACTTAACAATTCACCCAATGCATTAGCTGTTGCCAGTGCAAAAAGAGAAAGCGCGGATAGATTTAAAGTTTCAATCAGAATTTTAGGCAGTCTGCTGATTTTAATAGTTTTATAGAAGAATATCCCAATAAGTAATGCATATATACATGCAAATGCTGCTGATTCTGTCGGTGTAAATAAACCAGTTATAATCCCACCAATTAAGATTACTGGTGTAAGCAGTGCCGGAAGGGATCCTAACATTTGACGAATAATTTCTTTAGTTGGCACCCTCTCACCCTTAGGGAAATTGCGTCTCTTAGAGAGATAAGCTACCACCCCCATCATAGCTAACCCCAACATAGCCCCAGGAATTAGACCGCTCATAAATAATGCGCCGGTACTTACATTTGCAACGCCAGCATAAACAACCATAGTAATGCTTGGAGGAATAATCGAACCTAGAGTTGAAGAAGCTGCAGTAACACCTATAGAAGTACCTTTATCATACCCTTGTTTTTCCATAGCTGGAATAAGTATTTTACCAACGCCAGCCGTATCCGCTTGAGAAGAACCAGAAATACCTGCAAAGATCATGGAAACTAGGATATTTGCATGAGCCAGCCCCCCTCTAACATGACCTACAGACGCTGCACAAACACCAATTAAACGATCCGAGATCGAACCTTCATTCATTAAGTTAGCAGCTAAAATAAATAACGGAATTGCAAGCAGAGTAAAGCTATTCAAACCGTTGAACATTTTTGTAAAAACTACGATATTAGGAATGTCAGCTAAAGATACAATACCCGCAAATGAAACAATGCCCAACGCAAAGGAAATCGGAACACCAATAGCTACAAACACCACAAACATAAGGACCAACAGTACACCCATTATTCATTTCCTCCTTTCATGATACACACAATATCCATCACTATATGATTTAGTAAATATATAGCTGAGGTGACCCCACATATTGGAACGCAGATCCAGGTCGGACCGCGTTTGAATTGCGGAATATTGACCCATGTATAATTCCAGAACTGCTTGCTGATTTTATATCCATAGTAAACCATAAGCCCTGCAAAGATTAACATAATGGTAGAGATAATAACAGATAACATTGCTTTTACTTTTTCATTTTTTAGCATATCGCTAATGGAAGTAAATGCAAAATGTCTTTTTTCATACACCATTGCACCTGCGCCCATAAATGCTGCCCATATAAAAGAATACATTGCCACATCTTCGGTCCACGTAGCCGATATTCCTGCATAGCGCGAAAACATTTGATAAACCACCGTCATCAAGAAAATCGATAAAAAGACAGCTCCAACAGCAACCTGTATTTTTTGTAAATAACCAACAGCTTTTTTCATCTTGCCTCTCCTATCTGATTCAGTCTTTTATAAATCTTATCATCAATAGGCATAGTGGCTGCCTGAAGTTCCAGACAGCCACCTCTCGCCTCATTTATTTTGCTGCACGGATCATTTCTAATTGTTCAGTCATATTATTTGCTTGTGCAAACTTATCTTGGATTGGCACCGCAATTGCTTTGAATGCTTCAATGTCCATATCTCCAAATTCTACTACTGTAGCACCATCAGCTATAACTTTTTCTTTAGATTCTTCAAACATTTTATAGGTAACTTGACGTTCTTCTTGTGTCGCAGCTGTAGCTGCTTCGTCGATCCAACCCTTTTGCTCATCTGTTAACCCATCATAAAAAGCACCATTCATTAATAATAAACGAGTTGTATAATCATGATGTGTTTCACTTACAAATTTACCATTTGCTGTTTTATGATGTTCTTTTAACATGAAGTTTGTATAGTCATTTTCTGCCGAATCTACAACACCTTGAGATAGCGCTTGATAAAGTTCACCCCATGCTACGTTCGTTGGAATGGCGCCTACTGCCTCCCAGAATTCCTTAACAACTCCTGAAGTTTGTGTACGAAGCGTCATACCTTTAAGATCAGCTGGTGTTTTAATAGATTTTTTTCCATAATAATCCCGTACAGAAGATGTCCAATATCCCATTATACGGAATGCATTACTAGTCTTTTCTGTTACGATCTGTTTCATAGAGTTACCAAAATCACCATCTAAAGACTTCTCCCAATGATCAAAGCTATCGAATACATATAATAATGAAAGCATATCTATTTCTGGGACACCAATTGATGTCATAAACCCTGGAGATGCAACAACCATCGAAGCAGCACCCATCTCTAATTTTTCAATTAATTCGGATTCGTTTTCACCAAGGGTACCATGGTGAACAGTTACCTTAACCTTTCCATCTGAGAGCTCTTCTAGTTTTTCTTTAAATTTATTCACCCCAAATGCATAAGGATTTTCTAGTGATGTTTGATTATGTGCTACAATTAACTCTAATTCTGGTTTTTCAGCTGTCGCTACATTATCTACAGCTTTTGGCGTGCTATCTGCAGCTTTTCCACAACCCATTAAAGATGCTACTACCATTACCCCTGCTAAAAACATTGCTAATTTTTTTTTCATATCCATATACCTCTCCTCTTTATCTTTACAGCATCTGCTGCAAGTTGCTGATGTGTTAGTTTTCTAATGTATCTATTTGGAATTCAGCTTTACATCTCTAAAATAGAATTCCAGATTTCATCCATAACTGGGATACCATTTTCTAAGTTATCCCTTCTAGTTACAATTTCTAATTCTCCTGGATAGTAAATCTTACCGCCTTCCATAGCGGGTTCAGAAGACTTTATATCTTCAATAACATTATTGATAATATAATCTGTTGTCTCTTTAGAATTCATGTGGTGCGGGTCAACAGCTATCATAATTTGAGATAATCCAATTTCATCTTCATATTTTCTACCTATATCTGTTACAGAATTACCACCAGATAATACTGCTGCAATCAAGTCTAATGCTATAGATAGTCCACTTCCTTTCCAGAAGCCAATTGGAAGCACACGCCATGTTTTTTCAATTTCAACCGGATCTGTTGTAAGATTACCTTCTGTATCAAACCCGCCAACTACCGGAAGCTGAATACCCTTCATACGGCATTCTTCAATTTTTCCGTAAGAGAACTGAGCTACTGCACAGTCGATGACAACATGTTCACCGTTGCTTTTCGGGATAGACATAATAAATGGATTATTACCAATTTTTCTGTCTTTCGCTCCCCACGCAGGCATATTAGGCATAGTATTGGTCCAGCACATACCAACACATCCGTTATCAGCAGCCTGCCATCCATAAGCCCCCCCTCTCATCCAGTGGTTAGTATTACCAATTGCTACAATGCCAATGCCGAATTCTTTTGCAAGTTCACAGGCGCGATCCATAGCCTTTTTAGCATTCAGATTACCAAGTCCTAAGTGACCGTCCCATCTCTCAAAACTACCCATCTTAGCTGTACAAGTTGGTGTTGCCTTTGGATCAATTCCCCCTCTTTCTATGTAAGAAATAACTCTTGGAAAACGATTTACACCGTGGGAATACACCCCATCCAAACTATTTTGTGTGAAAATAATTGCAGCCTCTAACGCATCTTCTTCTGTAAAGCCCTTTTTAATAAGCACTCTTTTAAATTCATTGACCATGTCTTTATATTGGATTCTCATTTATTTCTTCCTCCTGTTTATATTATTTTACAGTCACTCTATTGCTAAACTTTAAAACTATCATAGTTTTATGATATCACAATCGATTGCATTAATCAATATTGTATTTATTGTCTATTTTTACAAACATTTTCCCTTATTTATATGCATTATATATAAATAATTTGTCGAATCAATTACCGTTATAGTATTTTTAAAAATAATATATATTAAAAAATAATATCGATTGCATTATACAGAAAAAATTATGTGCTTTCTCTTTCTATTACTTTAGAAAACAGCATGATTTTCTCTGGATGATTGTTGCCTTCAATAGTATCGATTAAGATACGTGATGCCGTTAATCCCATCTCTATCATTTTGTTATCCAAAGAAGTTAATTTCGGATAACAGAGCTCCCCATATATGGTATTATCAATACCTATCACAGACACTTGTTCCGGAATCTTAATACCTAGGTCAAGGAATGCCCTCATTCCCCCTGCCGCAATAGTATCTTCTGAATAAATAATGCCATCTACCCCAGGATATTCTTCTACTAGTCTTTTGGTTGCCTCGTATCCTTTTTCTAATGTATTATCTGTCTCTACTACAACTAAATCTTTTTCTAAATACGAGTGCTCTTTCATCCCTTTTATATAACCGCGAAGCTTTTGATTACTGCTTGGCGAAAACATTTTTACAACAAATGCAATCCTTCTTCGCCCTTTGGAATATAATAAATCAACGCAATGCTTTACGCCTTCACATTCATCTACTAATACGCCATATACATTGGGCAGCTTGATGTATCCATTAGCAATGACAATAGGTATATTTGGCAAGTGTTCTTTAATTTCTCCCTCTACGACTTGATTTTGGAACATAGACCCCACAAGTAACACGCCATCCACCCTCCTTTGCCCTAAAATGCGTATAGTTTCTGCCATCATATAGTCTCCTTCACCTGCATTAAGAATAATACAGCAATAGCCGTTGCCCCTCAAAAACTTCTCAACTACATAGGCTAAGTCTGTATGATGCGCATTTCGAATATCAACCACCAGAATACCAATTAGTCTCGTAGCTTTATTAACTAAGCCTCTTGCATTTTCATCAGGAATATAGTGATGTTCTTCTAAAAGCTTTTTAATTCTTTCTCTAGTTTCCTTCTTTATTCCTTCCTTATTGTTAATCACACGCGATACAGTGCTTGCGGAGACTCCTGCAATTTTAGCTATATCATAGATTGTCATATACCGCCTCATTTCTTATATTTAATATTAAACCCATTGGCAATCGATTGCTATTTTGCTTATAGTATCATATCATTTATGTGAAATCAATGCTGATTTTTAACAGTTTTGACGTCTTCTCTGATACTTATACACAACTTCATGCATATTCAAAAAGACTACCCCCTAGAGGATAGTCTTTTTCATTTTTTAAATTAAGTGCTTTCTCTTTCTACAATCGAAGAAAATAACATTATTTTTTGAGGATTTTGTCTGCCTTCTAAAGCATCAATTAAAGTTCTAGCTGCCATAACACTTAAATCATTTAATTTATTGTTAAGCGATGTTAATTTAGGATAGCAAATTTCACCGTAAATAGTGTTATCTACTCCCATTACAGCCACTTGATCAGGTATTAAAATACCAAGGTCAGTCAAAGCTCTAATACCACCAACTGCTGTAAGATCTACTGAAAAAACAATGCCCTCAATATCTGGATGCTCCGCTACAATTCTCTTTGTAATACTATATCCACCCTCTAAACTACTTTCCGTTTCATACAACCAAACCGTTTCTTGTTTCCACCCCAGTTCCACCATACCATCTATGAAACCTTTTTGCTTCGAGTGATTACTCGGAGTATGATCATCCAGCACGAACGCCAGCTTAGAATGTCCCTTAGAATGCATAAGTCCCACACATTGTTGTACACCGTTCATCTCATCAACTAATATGCCATATACATTTGGTAAATCCAGGTAACCATTAGCGATTACTACCGGTACTTGTCTTAGAAATTGTCTGATACCTTCTTTCACCCGTTCACATTGAAATGTAGAACCAATTAAAATAACGCCATCTACCCTTCTTTGTTCTAAAATCCGAAGATACTTTTCCTTTTTTTCTTCCTCATGTCCTGTGTTAAATATAATACAGCAATATCCTAACGCTGTTAATTCTTTCTCTATGATATAAGCACCATCAGTATGATGGGAAACCCTTATGTCAACAACCAGAATCCCGATAATCTTTGTAGCCTGCATAACAAGTCCTCTGGCCGCTTCATTCGGAATATAATTATATTCTTTGAGTAGCTCTTGGATCTTTTTTCTGGTTTCGGCTTTAATCCCTGGCTTATTATTAATTACTCTGGAAACAGTACTGGCCGCAACACCAGCTTCTTTTGCAATATCATATATAGTCATAAATTCCTCCGCACTTATTCTTTGGCTTTGAAATAATAATCTATTTTATCATAGACTAATCCGAAATGCAAAATAAGGCAAATCAAATTTTTAGACAGGTCTACAGAGTGCAATTAAGTCATCTAACTGCGCTGTTGCCATACACTCTACAGTATCTGATGCGCCGTAGTAAATCTTGACTTCTCCATTCTCTTCCAAAATCATACCTCCTGGGAAAATGACATGGGTACGGAAACCTTCTTCTGCCTCCCACTTTGTTTCTGGGGCCAGCAGGGGTTCTTTTGATAGACCGATAATTTTGGATGGATCTTCTAGGTCAAGCAGCATAATCCCTGCGCAATAACGCTTTTGCCAGCAGTTTTCCCATCCATTTTTCTCGCGGCTCTTATCGATATCTACTGTATGGAAAAGCGTCAGCCATCCCGCCTTTGTTTTGATTGGCGGAGCACCTGGTCCTATTTTGTCATTGGCAAAGGGAATGTCTTCTACTGCTAATAAAAGCTTAGTATCTCCCCAATAACGCATATCGTAGGAAAAAGATATCCATGTATCAAAGCGGTCCATCCCACCTCTTGAATAAACTGGGAAAGGTCTTTCAAGCCTTACATATCTGCCGTTAATCTTCTCTGGGAATAATACCATATTACGATTATCCGGTGCCGTCATAGATAAGATCTCTATTGTTTTAAAATCTTCTGTAACCGCAATACCTCCCCGTATACCATGTTTGGTATCTACCGCAAAGCATAGGTAACATTTCTCCTCTATCACTGTTAAACGTGGATCATATAGTCTTGTTATTTCTGGGTCATTTAAGTCCTCCGCTGTCAAAAAAGGTTCCTTTTGTACCTCCCATTTCTTACCGTCCTCGCTGTACGCCAGACCGATCATACACTTTCTAAAGTTTTGCTTTTCTTCATTGTAGTCATAGTCATTACGAAAAGCCATGATGTATTTTTCTTGATACTTGATAACCCCTGCATTAAATATACAATCAGCCTCAAAAGGCATATCTATTTTACTTAAAACAGGCTCTCCCCCATTATAGCGGGTTATGACACTGCTCGATTTTAACTCTGGAAACATTTTTCCCATCTTTTAAATCCTCCCTAAATTTTCTTATATATACTCTTGAAATTCCCAGCCGCCTTAACTCCTATATTCAGTTGGTGTGCATCCATAGAATTTTTTAAAGCAGCTGGCAAAATACCTTTGATTGCTGTACCCTGTGCTAAGGGCCACATCCAGTATTTTATATTTTGGATCCTTTAGCAGCTCTGCCGCTGTCTCCATTCTTCTTCTAATCAAATATTCCATAAAGCCTTCCCCTGTTTTCTGTTTAAAAAGTTGTCTGATATAATGAGGACTAAAAAATAATTGCGCTGATGCATTCTCCAAATTGAACTCCTCATTTGCTAGATTATGCTCTATCAGTGCCTTCACATGATAAATAATCTTATCACTTTGCTTCTCTGCTATGTGAGAAAATGCATCACAACATCTATTAACATACTTTTCTAATACAATCTGTGCATCTAAAAGACTTTTTGAAGCTATATCATTTTCAAGATAATGCTTGATATAATCATCTTCCCAAATGGGCAGATTTTTATCGACTTCCTTCACTACACCTGAAATAGCAAATATCAGCTCCATCAGGGAAATATTGACAAACTCTGCCGCCTTCATATTTAAACCTTCATAATATTTTAAAATAGCATTGAGGTTTTCTACTGCTTTTTCCTTGCTGCCCATTTTGATATTTAAGAGCATATCTTTTTCCAGCCGCTCAGGTTTTTTACAAATAATTGATTCTTTTTGACCAGAAGTATCCATTGCGTCTGACCAACGGATGATACAGCCTTCGTGATTAAGGGTTGCTTTCAAAATATCAAAAGCTTGTTTATAGGAATCTGAGATTTGCTCCCACTTGCAATAGGCTTTTCCTAATGCACAAAATAATCTCATATCATAATATTTCTTGAGACTTTGGTTAATCTTTTCTATGCCTCTGCTGATACTGTTGTAAAATTGAACCCGATTGGACTGGTTGCCGCAAAACACAATGGTCAGTTGGCTGTCCTTAAAGCTCACCGCATAGTGTCTGAGGTCATCTTCAAAATAGCCGTCCTTGATAATCACCAAAAAGTCTTCTACCTTTTTTTGATTTTTAAAATCCCATCTTTTACTTCCCAGATTGGATTGAATTCTTATCACACCTACACAATAAAATTTTGCCTCTAAATCAATTTTTATCTTTTTCCCTTCATCAAACACATTTTCTTGTTCAAAAGGTATTTCAATGATGTTTTTTATAAAACGCTCCTGAATATACATCAGATTATCTTCAAGCTGACTCTGCATATCCTGCATATTATTGAGAAGCATTTCCTTATTATCCAGCTCCTCTTTAATTTTATTAAGTACTTTACACAGTTCATCGGGCAAAAACGGTTTTAATAAATAATCCGTTACACCTAGTCCTAACGCTGTCTTTGCATAAGAAAAGTCGTCATACCCACTGATAATAACCGTTTTAATAAAATTGTCTGCTTCCTGAATGGCTTTAATGAGTTCCAAGCCGCTTACCATAGGCATACATATATCCGTAATTAGAATATCCGGACTTAATGTCTCCATTAAGTCAAGGGCCTGTTCACCATCCTCAGCTACCCCCACCACTTCCATACCAAGATTGGCTTTATTAATCCACTTTGGCAAAAGTTCTCTTACATATTCTTCATCATCTGCAATGATTACGCGGTACATGTTACTCCCCCTCCGTTATATTCATTGGAATCATAATGGCTGCCCTCGTCCAGCATCCCTTTTTACTCTCTAACCTAAGCCCATATTCCTCTCCGTAATATAACTTAATACGCTCATTCACATTATAAATCCCATACCCTTCATTGGTGTTGGTGATCCCTAAATCCAGGCTTTCATTTAACACCTTAAGTTTGTCCTCATCAATACCCATGCCATTGTCTTCCACACAAAGTTTCAAAGTCTTTTTGTAGCCATCTTCCATAAAAACAGCCGCATAAATCTTAATAAAACCACCGCTGTTTTTAAGCTTAATCCCATGATAAATAGCATTTTCTACTAAAGGCTGCAATACGAGTTTAATAATAGGCACATCAAGTATTTCTTGCGGCATATCTATTGTGTAATTCAATTTTGATTTATATCTAATACTTTGTATACTTAAGTAGCTGCCCACATGTTCTATTTCTTCTCTTAACGTGATTATCTCTTTTCCCTTACTGAGGCTGACCCTGAAAAATTTACCTAGGGAATTGGATAATACACTAATTTCCAAAGCCCCTTGGTCAGCGGCCTGCCAGGTAATAGCATTCAGCGTATTGTAAAGAAAATGGGGGTTAATCTGTGCTTGAAGTGCCTTTAGTTCTGCCTTACGTTTTTGGGCCTGCACTGTTTTAACATTTTCTTTTTCTTCTTTCAGCGCTTCAATATTGATGTTTAACTGCGTCACAAGATCATCTATTTCACTGACCATATAATTGAAACTCTTAGCCAAATGCCCAACCTCATCATTATACGGATATTTAAATTGCACATGGAATTCTTGCCCGATGGTTTTGTTCATGATACTGACGAACTGACGCAGTGGTTTAGTGATGCTGTTGGCCAAAATACCAATGGTTAAAATACTTATTATCGTACTGACACTCAGCATAATCAGGATAAATGATCTCAGTTCTTCTAAGTTACCTACCAAAGAGTCTTTGGATCTTAAACTGTAAATCTGCCAACCAGTCCCTTTCATCTGCGTATAAGTCCCCAAATAGGCTATGCCTTTATAAGTGACTTCTTTACAAATAACCTTTTTTCTCCCTAAATCTTCACTGCCCAGAAGTTTGGTTACTTTAAGTTCTTCTTCTCCACAGTTGGCTACATTGTTCCCCTGACGATCAACGATAAAGAGCTTATCAAAAGATGAGTAGGTGTTTTCTAAATATTTAATAATAGCAGATTGCTGCAAACTCACTACAAAATAAATCTCTTGCCGATCTAACTTAAAGCGATAAACAACAGGGATAACGATTTCATTGCCAGTGAATATAGGATCTATTCTTGCAGGAAACCAACAGATTCTTTCATTGGGATTCTGTTGAAAGTACTGATACATATCTGACTCTTTGAACCGAAACTCATGTCTTTTGATTCTGGTAAAGTTATCAAATGCGCTATATTTGGTGTAGATGTAAACCGAGTGTATATACCTATCCCCCTGTGACAGCTCAGAAATAGAGTCTGCCATATCGCCTAATACCTTTACATAGTTGGCTGCATCTGAGTTGGTAAGATAATTATTCATAGATATATAAAAAGATGTATTATTATATAAAGCATGAACCCGCCCTGTAATGGACTGCACTCTGTCTGTCAGATAATTATTAGCTTGGTACAAAATATCCTCCGAACTGTCATAAAAGTTCTGAAGTGTATCTTTGGTCGCATAGCTGTAATAAAGTACCCCTGCAAGGGTTGTATTAATCAATAAAACAGCCATACATAACACAATGAT
>JARBTY010000307.1 GCA_029239935.1 Clostridia bacterium
TTTTTTTTATTTCATAGTCCAAATATATTCCTACTTCGTTTGCTATCCTGATTACCTTTGCTTCATCCAAACCACTTATAATGATGTTTGCCAAGTGTGCGAAGGGTGGATAAGCAAGTTCTCTACGAAGCTTAATCTCTTCGTTATAAAATCCAATATAGTCATGCACTTGAGCAAATTTTATGCTGTAATGCTCTGGCGTATAAGTTTGGACAATTACGTTGCCTTCCTTGCTTCCTCTCCCTGATCTGCCTGCCACTTGTGCAATCATCTGGAAGGTTTTTTCTGCAGAGCGGAAGTCTGGTAAATTGATGCTGGTATCAGCTGTTATAACTCCAACTAGAGTTACATTAGGAAAGTCCAAGCCCTTGGATATCATTTGAGTTCCCAAAAGCACCTTCGATTTACCGCTTCTGAATATATCTAATATTGACTGATGAGAGTTTTTGAATCTTGTAGTGTCGGCATCCATTCTAAGCGTGTTTTTCAAGCAGAATTTCTTTTGGAATTCTTTTTCCAGCTTCTGTGTACCTACTCCGAAATACTTGATGTTTTTGCTGCCGCATTTCGGGCAAAGCTTAGGATTAGGTTTTAATACCCCGCAGTAATGACAGCTTAAATTATCGTCATTCATATGATAAGTTAGTGATATGCTGCACCTAGGACACTTCATAACCAACCCGCATTCTCTGCAGGATACAAAGGTTGAGTGACCTCTTCTATTTAAGAACAATATTAATTGATTGTCATCCTTAAGGGTCTTAAGAATTTCTTCAGTCAGCTTCTGGCTAAAGATCGTCTTATTACCTTGTTTCAGCTCTTCTCTCATATCAACTACAAAAACTTCAGGCATTTCTCTGCCGTTAATTCTATCAGGCAATTCAACTAATCCTAATTCACCTGTTTGTGCTCTATAGTAGCTTTCGATGGAAGGTGTTGCTGTGCCCATTATAAGCTGTGCACCCTCCAATTGACAGCGTTTTTCTGCCACTTCTCTAGTTATGTATTTCGGTTTTATCTCTGATTTGTATGTATTTTCATGTTCTTCATCTATTATTATAATACCCAAGTTAGCAAAAGGTGCAAATATAGCAGATCTTGCCCCTACAACTGCCTTTACCTCGCCGGTCTTTATCTTACGCCATTCATCATATTTCTCACCCTCATTAAGTCCGCTATGTAAAACAGCTACCTTGTCTCCAAGTCTTCCCTTAAATCTTGTAACCATTTGAGGAGTTAAGGAAATTTCAGGCACTAAAATGATGCAGTCTTTGTCCATGGCTATATATTTTTCTATAAGATCAAGATAGACCTCGGTTTTTCCACTTCCAGTAACACCATGAAGCAGAACATTTCTTCCAATCGCAAAATTTTTCTCAATTTCTGCAATGGCTTGATTTTGCTTGTCGGTCAGCAAAAAATACTTGTCTTCATAAATTTTCTGCTCCCCATATCGATACTCTTCTTTTTCTATGACATTTATGTAATTCTTGTTTAATAGCGTTTTTATCGATGAATCACAGCCTTTATAGACTGATTTCAGTTTGGTTGTAGATACACCGGGGTTATTACTGATATAATCCAGCAATTCTCTTTGCTTTGCAGCACTTTTACTTAGCTCTGCATTAATATTTTGGTTTATGTATAGTAATTTATCTATTTTTTTGCCTATTTTACTTTTTATAATCTGCTTTTTGGCTATTATATTCTGATCAAGCAGCTTTTTTAAAAAATACTCCAATTTAATATTGCTGAAGTAAGACTTCAAATCACCAATACTTGCGCTGCCATCATTGTTCTCTAGGTACTCTAATATTTCAATCAAAGTTTCATTTCTTAAAAGCTGCTGCTTTTTTGCTTCATAGTTTTCTTCCAACAGCTCTACCACACTGGTTGATTTTGTTCTAATAGGGGTTGGAATTACTGTTTGTATAGCATCTATATAAAAACATATGTATTTTTCCTTCATCCATTCTACCAGCTTTAACATTTTGCTTGGAATGAGGGGATAATCATCAATTAGGCTGCTGATTTCCTTAATGCGCTTGATAGGTATATCAACATGGTCTGTCAAGCCTATTACATAGGCTTCCATGTGCTTATTGGACATTCCAAAGGGCACAATTACTCTGCAGCCAGGCTGCATCTTATCTATAAGGCTGTCAGGTACTGCATAATGAAATACTTTATCCGTTGCCTTTGACTTATTGTTAATGATAATTTCTGCGAATATTTGCGGCATCCAAGCAGCCTCCTTCCATTTGTACTGCTATGATTATAGCATAAAAAGACAAAAGGAGGTAGCGTTTGACACTACCACCCACATCAATATGTTTTGTACTAAACATTTTCCTCTGTTCATATGTTGCGAAAAATACATCTTTGATAATACAAAATCAGATGCATCTACTGATTTTGTGTTGCTAGGTTTTTTCGCAATATAATTTAATATTAATACTTCAAAATCTCTATATCTAGTATTTTTACTTCTTCGATTGGCTTAGCTGCACTATCTACTTCAACTTGAGCGATCTTATCAACTATCTCAATCCCTTCAAAAACCTGCCCAAACACAGTATGCTTATTATCCAACCATGGTGTCCCACCCGTTTCTTGGTATAACTTCTGAAGTCCTGCATCTAGTTTGTTTCGCTGCATCCACTGATTTACATCGTCACCGGTTACTTTTCTTTGTACAATAAAAAACTGGCTTTGATTTGTATTCGCTCCGCTATTGGCCATAGACAGTGCGCCTCTGAAGTTATGCAGATTAGGACTAAACTCATCTTCAAAGGGTTTTCCATAAATACTATCGCCACCCATTCCCGTGCCTGTGGGGTCACCACCCTGCAGCATAAACTCTGCCATAACCCTATGGAAGATTAAACCGTCATAATAATCCTTTTCAGCTAGCTTAACAAAGTTTTCAACTGCTTTAGGGGCTTCCTTTTCGAAGAATTTTACTTTTATATCTCCCATTGATGTATGTATAGTAGCGATTGTCTCCCCTGTCTTTGGTAGAGCCAATTGGTTCACATCCGCACCTACTTCAATGTTGCTTTTGGATTGGCAACTGGTAAATAATACTGTTAGAATGCACAATATTATAAACAAAGCTCTTTTGTTCATTGTAATCCCTCTCTTTATCTCATTGTATTTTTTATGATTATAGCATAATCTTGACAAGGTTTTCTATAGGGTGTACGTTTCTAAGTTGCTTACTCAACCAATTCATTTCCTGTCCCATCTA
>JARBTY010000308.1 GCA_029239935.1 Clostridia bacterium
AGCTTTAATAGACTCCTTAATTTTAACTGAGTCAGGAATTGTTCTTAATGTAAAAAGATTTGAGGCACTTGAAAGTCCCTGAATATTTGGGATAAAGGGGGTTGCCCCAGGCGAAAGAATGAGCTGGTCATAGACGGTTTCGATTATTTCACCTGTTATTAAATTTTTAGCAATTACTTTTTTTGATTCAGGTATAATATTTGTTACTTCAGTTTGAATATGAATGTTTATATTAAACTTATCTTGAATTTCCTCAGGTGTTTGAAGAATGAGGTGATCTTTTTCAGTAATGGTTCCGCCCACATAATAAGGCAAGCCACAATTGGCAAAAGAAACGTACTCTCCCCGTTCAAACATAATGATATGACAAGTTTCATCAAGTCTTCTAAGCCTTGCAGCAAAACTGGCACCACCCGCAACACCACCAACAATAACGTAAGTCTTTCTCATATAAATCCCCCTTTAATAATGTTACTATAAGAAATACTAACAGTTTGTCAGATTACAGAGTGTTAGTATTTTAACTATCCATTCTAATATACAATTTTTTAAAAAGAAAGTATGTAACTTTATCACATAAAACTGTGGAGGAAATAGAGCAGTTAAAATTTATAGAGAATGACAGGTAACTGATTTTCGAAAGTCCCTAGGAGAGCAGCCAGCCATTTTACGAAACTGCCTGCAGAAATGCTCTACATTCGTATAGCCGCAGCGGACGGAGATTTCATTGATCGTATGGGAACCGTGAATAAGAAGTTCTTTGGCGAGATGGATACGGCAGCCTATTACATCGTCTATGCAGGAGATGCCAAAGGTGGTTTTATACAATGTTTGCAGATAGCCAGGGCTGAGATGTAAATAATCTGCCATAATAGGAACAGTCCAGTGATAGCCTGGGTTATTGTGGACAGCTCTGCGCAGATCTAAAAGATTTTGATATTGTAGAGGGTGTTGAGCAGGGTGGGAAGACTCATTAAGTTTATTGAATAAAATTCTAAAAAGGTAGTCAATGGAGAGTTCACGATAATCATTGGTAAGGAGATTTTCGGTTGAAAGCAGCTGAAACAATTGGTGGCAATATCCCGGATCATGCAAATGAAATGGGACGCCAAAAGGAAGGGTTGCTTCGGTTACATAAGTCTCAGTGGAATCAAAACGTACCCAGTCATTAACGTACGTGTATGCACAGGCGCGGTATAAAATCTTATGATGCGGAGGATATAAGATAGCGCAGTCTGCAGGATACTCCTTCATTTCTCCATTAACCCAAAATTGGGCAGGGGTCTGAGTGATCACCAAAAGCCAGCAGTCATGTCCTTCAGGTACGTCGAAAACGAATTGACCTGAATGAGAGGCATCATACTCAATATAGTAAATAGTTGTCATGGAAATCTCCAATCTTAGAATATATCAATTTTGTATGATTATATATCATTGTTTATAATGAGTCAACAGCTTATAATTATCTTTAGAATAGACTGATAAATAGGATGTCTAAGTATGACTTAGACATAGGTAGTTAAGCATTACACGTTTTTTATATATTTGAAAATATCAAAAATAAAGGGGATGATTATAGGGTGGAAGCAACAATACAAAAAGAGACTAACTATGTACTTTGCTATACAAGAGAACCAGCAGAAGATATGATTTATGCGGCAAAGCTTGCCTATAGTATGCATCTTGCCTATAGCAAAGATGGCATGTATTTTAAGGCACTCAATCATAATTCTGGTGTTTTGTTTGTAAAGGCTACTGAAAATCCTGATGGGACGCTTAAGGCAAAAAGTCTAAAGAATCCGTATGTTTTTTATAGGGAAGACGGTACTTTTGGCGTGGTTGCCATACGTACCGAAGCTGATGGGGAAAATGATGATGAGAGCAGAGGATGCGTCGTGCTATTCACATCTTCAGACCTGCTGCAGTATGAGGAAGTTGGCTTGATTCATTTAAAAGGGGATACTTATGTAAGTGATGTGGCCTGTGAGTATGATGAGAACGAGAAAGTTTATATCATCTCCTGGCGTGATGAAAGCGGCAACTACTATCAGAATGCCGCTAGAGATATGATGAGTCTTACTGAAATCTCAGTACCCCAAAAAGCAGAGGCTTTTGTTATAGAACCTGTGTCAAGTGAAATAGAAGGAATCGTACCACGTAATGTTATAAGGGTTTCAGAAAAAATAGGAGAGAGGTTGTTTCATAAACTTACAGTACCTCAAAATACTGAAATACAGTTACCGAAAAGTGTCTATGCGTCATCGGTGGAAGACCTAAAAGCTATCAGAGCCATTGCTGTTTATAGCGATGGCACAACTGCTTCAAAGACCGTGGACTGGAATACAGCAGCCATAGACTGGAACAAGGGAGGAACTTATCGTATTGAAGGCATAGTTCACCAAGATCATTATGTTTTTCCAATAGCAACGGAGCGTGCAGATCCATGTATCGCTAAATGGAAGGAGAAGTTTTATTTTATTGCAACTAATGATGCTGATGGGAATCACTCATTGTACATGAGGGAGGCAGATACAATACCAGAGCTTGTAGCGGCTGAAGAAGCATTGATACTGGATTCCGATACCTACGAAGATATCACCGGCTTGTTATGGGCGCCAGAGTTTCATATTATAAATGATGCACTCTATCTATTTCATGCTGCGACACCAGGAGAATTTTACTATCAGGCGTCCCGTGTGATGAAACTGCGAAAGGGTGGCAATCCAATGTGCCGTGCAGATTGGTCAAGACCTCACCGGGTTGTAAAAAAAGATGGGACAGATCTTTGCGCCGCAGGAAAGACTATATCCCTTGACATGACAACCTTTGAGAGAGGTGGAGAATATTATGTGATCTGGTCGCAGAGACAGTTTCTCCCTATTGATTTAGGCGCATGGCTGTATATTGCAAAAATTGACCCTAATGAACCGTGGAAACTGACGAGTGACCCAGTCGTAATATCCAAACCAGAGTATGGATGGGCCAATAACCATACCTTTGTAGATGAAGGGCCGTACGCATTGATAACAGATAAAAAGTTATTTGTAACTTTTTCAAGTGCCTTCATAGATGCAACTTATGTTGTAGGTATTTTGAGTGCAGAGCCAGATGCAGATTTACTAAACCCTGCCAGCTGGACAAAGGGTAACTATCCCTTACTGACATCCAGAAGTGTTAAAGGAGAATATGGAACGGGACATAATTCTTATGT
>JARBTY010000309.1 GCA_029239935.1 Clostridia bacterium
CAGACCGCTTTGTATGTTTTTAGGTGAATACACTAAAAGCGGCACATATTCTCTTGTATGTTTGCTATGCCCTATGGTTGGATCGTTTCCATGATCCGCCATTACAATCAATATATCTTGTGAGCTAAGCTTTTCTTTGATTTTCCCAATGTACTCATCTGCTATTTCAAGCACTTCTTTATATCTTTCTGTATTTTGAGCATGCCCTGCTAAGTCAGTTTCCTGTACATTTGTACAAATAAATCCCTTATCTACTGTTTCTAATAAAGTGATGGTTTTTTGCAATACCTCTTGAGTCGGAACCATCGGGTAACTCTCTCCGTAACCATTTTCTACAATATCTGCAACTTTTCCTACGAGATAGGTCTTAATTCCCTTCTGCCCTAAGATATAAGGTACTTGTTTCTTTGAATCAATGCCGTAGCCTAAATGCACACATTGATAATTCTTATTATAAACCCCGGACCTTGGCGCATTGATACCAATATAGTCACCTTTTATCTCTGCTGCTTGTAAAATATCTTGTAGTGTTACCTGAGAGCCTCCAAGGGCAATGACTCTTGGCACTTTCACTTGTTGCCTGACGAGCTTCCCAACCCTTTGAACTTCTTCAAAAGATACGACATCTAAAGCACCTGTCACATTAACCGCCAATCCTAAATCACACTCAATATTATCCGCTATCGTCATGACTTCATCTACAACTATAAATTTTTGCTCCGCACCTACTCGTCTTATGTTATAACCATTACTTGTTAAAATCTCAGTTACTGGTTCTAGGTATTGATTTAATGTATGTTTATAAGGTTTTACGGGTTTGCTCCCCATAATCTCTTGATGTCCATAAAAGGTATCTGCGCCATCGTGTGCAAATTGTATTCTTGAATAACACGCCTCCACAGCATCATCCTCTTCTGACCTCTGGGGATAGATCAATGCTTTTTTTATTCCTAACTTTGTGAGATGTGGAATCTTCATATCCGGATAGGTTTGTAAAATATGTCCTAAGGTATTTGATCCTATATCTTGTTTTCTCTCTTCTGCTACATCCGGCATTTCTCCTATACCTAATCCATCTAAAACAATGACTACAAATCGTTTCATCCGCGTCCTCCCTTCCTATTGACTTATGAGCTGTCCTTGCGCATCATAAATGCCTATCAGTCTTGGGACCTTTTCACTTATTCCTTCTACTAAAGCAACATGGCTTCTCGTAACAAAAATTTGTGTTCTAAAACTCATAATGACGGATTTGCCTATCTGTGCCTGCTGCAGCAAGGCAATATAGTAATCGATATTTTCACAATTTGGTTTTTCTACTGCCATAAGCTCTGCATCCGCTGTACATGTTCCTACCAAAGCCTTATCTATATCCCCTCTTGAATAAACCCCGCCGCCATAGCAGTAGGTCTTATCTCTGAATTGATGAGAAACTTCTGATACATAAACGATGGCTGGTATTTCACTGGCTTTTCCCAATCTGTTATTAGGTATAGTCCCTACAAAGCTATTTCCTGGCTCTCCTTGGGTACCCCCATATGCACTTATTTTTTGCACAATTTGTTTTTGCGTACAAGAAGGCATATTAACCTCTATCTTTTTATCTAACAGGCGCTCTATCTTTTCTTTTGCCTTTAAAAGTGTCTTCATATTAGCAATAGGCAAAACTTCTTCTTGATCTTCATCATATAAAAAGCAAGGAAAAGCAGTAACACCTGCTATCACCACATTTTTTAATACTTTTAACTCTTCTATGGCTTCTTCTAATTGACTGATTTCTATACCACTTTCTTGCCCCGGATATAAATGATCTTCTTTTGAAACAACTTTCAAATAAATTTTTTGCCTTTTTCCTAGCTTGCGGCAAACTTCATCTATTCTCTCAGCCTTTTCAATAGAATAGACTGTCAAATACTCCACGCCGTATTCAATCAATCGTTCAAGCATTCCCTCCGGTATTTGGACCAAATGTCCTGCATGGGCTATAGGTATATTATTTCTCATCATCACTGCAGCTTCTCTATAATCTACAACAACGGCTCCCTTATATCCTAACGCCATCAGTTTCTCGGCTATGTAAGGGTTTCTGCCCATTTGTTTTGTCATAAAAAATAAATCAATATGATATTTATCTGCCTCTTCCTTTAGTTCCTTTGCATTTTTTAAAATAGCATCTATATCAAGCACATATGTGTCCGGCTCTATCTTTTGCTGCTGATGTAACGTAAAGGCGTATTCTATAAGTTCTTGATTTTTTGACATTAGTGTTTGTAAAAACATGCTTCATCTCCTTCCTAGCAGCCCCTATCTAATATTCTCGCTGGATTGTGAATCAGCAATTTGTCTACTTGCAGCTTACTGATACCTCTTTCTCTGAGTAGGTCTATAAAATAACCTAATACAGGGGTATAGCCCTTGCCGCCACAGCTGCATAAATATGATTTTCTTGAAACATCCTGCGATAGCAATAGGTGGTCTTCATAGCCTGCTTCTATTAAAGAGACTAAGTGGTCTGCTCTTTCTTCATCCTTTAAATATCTTGTCTTGCCTATGGTGTCAAAAGCCACATTAGCGCCTTTTTCAAGTATCTGTTTATGGTATAAGGTATCAGAGACCAAATCTACATGCCCTAAAATAAGCTTATCTGCCTCCATACCTTCCCCCAGCATCAAGTTAATCTGCTCCTTTGCCATCGTTCCCATATCGCAATGTGTACTTACGGCCACTCCTACTTCTTTAGAGGCTCTTGCTGCTGCCCTTAACACCTTCTCTTCTGTAGGCCATATCTTGTCTTTACTGGTTGCAACCTCTCCAATAATCCCGGCTTTAATACCGGTTCCTTCAATGCCTTCTATAAGTTCTTTCTTAAATAATGTTTTTAAATCGTCTATTGTACTCTCTTGAACCCACTTAGAATGATAAGGGGCCAGATAGAAACCTGTAGAAGCTATAATATGCAAGCCAGTAACTTCTGAAAGCTCTTTTAACTTAACCACATCCCGCCCCATATCATTGGCTGTTACTTCAATAACAGCCTGAGCGCCAAGAGCCTTTAACTTTTCTATTTCCTTTACCATCAGCTTTGTATCTTGCAAGGTAGAATCGTCTTCTCCTCTCACCTGGCTTAAGTCAATAATAAAGTGTTCATGGCACATCGTTATGCCCAAATCTTTTAAATCTAT
>JARBTY010000063.1 GCA_029239935.1 Clostridia bacterium
ATTCAAGGCTCACTTTACTTCAGTGTTTGGGGTATAGTAGCGTGCCGTAAAGAGGGAGGGCATCTGATTCCTTTAGTCCTCGTCTTTTTGAAAACTCTAAGCTCAGAGCTTCATCTAACGCTCCAAACTCTCAGGTAAGAAGTGCACTTACCTGCTCAAACAGCGGAGCTAAGGGCAGATGAAGCTCTTTCGCTAAGACTTTTCTAAAAATCCTGCGGAAGCAGTTTTCAGATGCCCTCGCTCTTTACTCTATTTCTATATAGTATAAAATTGCTTTTAGTTGATGTTTTTTGTAAAACAGATAAAGCTTATGAGATTAATAATATTGTAAATCAGTATTCATTTTTTATAGTCTATCTAAAGAAGGCTCAGCAAGATATCCCTTCTTGCCGAGCGAATCTAGTATAGATTATTCCCTATCATACATATGTTCTTTAATAATAACACCTTGGTCGATAGAAACAATTCTATGGGCCACTTTTTTTGCAAAAGCCATATCATGCGTAATGATAAGCATAGACATACCTTTGCTGCTGAGGCTGGTAATGACTTTGGCTACCTCATCGGTTAAGGCAGGATCCAAAGCGGAAGTTGGTTCATCAAAACACATAAGCTTTGGTTCTAAGGCTAAGGCACGGCCTATAGCAGCCCTTTGCTTTTGCCCTCCCGAAAGCTCAAAGGGATAGCTGTGTTCTTTATCTGATAATCCAAGGAATCCTAAAATTTCTTGGGCATTATTTATCGCCTCTTTTTCAGTTTGACCTAAAACACGCACAGGTGCTTCAATGATATTTTGTAAGACGGTCATATGGGGAAATAGATTAAAGTTTTGAAAGACCATACCTATAGACTGTCTGATTTTCATAAGATCATTTTTTGAAGCATAGACCCCATCATGCAGCAGATATTTTCCATCTATGGAGATTGTTCCGCTACTACATTTTTCTAAATAATTGATACTTCTTAGTAGTGTCGTTTTGCCGCCTCCCGAGGGGCCAACAATAACTAGAATCTCACCTTTAAATAATTCAAGATCTATCCCTTTCAGCACTTCTGTATTTCCAAAGCTTTTTCTTAAACCTTCTATTTTCAGCATAAATACGCCTCCTGCTTATTGATAATAGTCATATTTTGTTTCAAAATTTGTCATCAGCTTAGTTAAGAAATAAGTAAGAAAAAGGTAAATGCCAGCTATAATCACTAAAGGAAGTAAGGTGGCATCCCTATTGGCAGCTATTTTTCCAACCTTCAGAAGATCATCCAGACCTAAAATATAAACTAAAGCAGTATCTTTAATAAGCGTAACGACTTCATTACCGACAGGAGGAAGAACTCTTTTAAGCGCCTGGGGAAATACAATCCTAAGAAAAGTATCTTTGGGAGATAATCCTAAAACTTCAGCTCCCTCATACTGCCCCTTATCAATGGAACGGATACCCGCCCTAAATATCTCCGCAAAATACGCACCGTAGTTCACAGTGATGGCAAAAAGAGCAGCAGGGAGACGATCCAAGGTGATGCCTATCAAAGGAAGTCCGAAAAAGATAAAGATAATTTGCAGTAAAAGAGGAGTGCCTCTTAGAACCAGTATATATGTACCTGTAATAGCCTTTAATATTTTCAATTTAGATAATCGCCCTAATGCGATAAGAACGCCTAAGGGAATAGAAAAAATGAGTGTGAGACTAAATATCTGTAAAGTGATAAGCAGGCCACTTATCACTTGGGGCATAAGCATCTTAAAATAGTCTAAAAAAGTAATGATATTCTCCAATATAGCGCCTCCTTAGTTCCATCAAAATTATTTAGTAATATCTTCACCAAACCACTTTTCAGAAATGGCTTTAAGGGTGCCATCTGCCTTGAGTTCGGCATATGCTGCATTAAACGCATCTACCATACGTGAATCGCCTTTTCTCATACCAACACCGTATTGCTCATCGCCAAAGTTTTCTTCTAAGATACTGAACTTTTCCTCACCCTTTAAAGTAATGTAATAACGAAGAAGAATTTCATCAGCAACCACAGCGTCAAGTCTGCCAGCTTCCAAATCCATTAAGGCTTGGTTATTGTCTTCGAAGGTAGTGGCTTTGCCGCCGTCAAAGCTTTGATACAGATCGCTATCCTTTTCCATTGCACTTACTGCGCTGGACTCGCTTTGAGCGCCTACCCTTTTGCCGGCTAAGTCAGCCTTAGTTTGAATGTCAGAATCTGCTAAAGTAACAATGACTTGTTTATTATCTAAATAAGGTACTGAAAAACTTACCTTTTCTTTACGCTCATCTGTAATGGTATAGCCATTCCATATTAGGTCAATATTCCCTGCATTTAGTTCTGTTTCTTTCATATCCCAGTTGATAGGCTGAAACTTGATTTCTTTTTCTAATTTCTCACCTATAGCTTTGGCAATATCAACGTCAAATCCAACAATCTCACCTTTTTCGTCTCTGAAACCCATTGGTGCAAATATGTCGTCTAAGCCAACGATCCAGACTGGCTGATCAAGCGTGCTTTCAGCTGTTGTGGGTGTGCTTTTTTTGGGGCTGCAGCCTGCAGTACCTAATACAAGTAAGCTCACTAAAGATAAGGTTATTATTTTTGTTATTAAATTTTTCATAGTCATTTGACATACCCTCCAGTATACAGTTATTAATCACATAAAATCCTTGTATAGTTTAACGTGATAAAGCGATAAAGTCAATAGGGTTAAAAAAAATACTTATGTCATTTTTATTTACATAAGTATTTTAATATATAAATAGACTAATTAAGAGGAGTAGTAGCTTCGGATTCCAGGGTAGGAACTATTTTAAGGCCAGACAAGTCAAAATACGGCATTGTAACGATGTTACCTGAAAGATTAATTTGAGCATAAGAGAGATTTTCGGATTTTATACTATCACCTATAGTTAACATAAGAATATCACTATTTTTTAGGGATATCTTCACTTTTACGGTAGGATTATCAAATCCGTACGCACTAAGGAGCTTAGGATCAGCCTCATCAGTAATAAAATCTTTGATAGTAGAGATCTGTAAGAAATCTATAAGCCTGTTTAAAACACCTTCCTCTAGTCCTTCAGCTGTAAAGCGTATATCACCAGAATCGTTGGCAGGAATAATAGTATAGGCAGTACTATTATAGATTAAGTCTATTTTTTCTATATCAGATTGGTTAAAAGATAGTAAAGATTTATCACGCCATGAGGTGAGACGTGTATGTATGGATTCAAAGGCTGTTTGCGGCATTGTATAGACTGTATTTGACATAGGGGAATAGACATAGTCATTAAAAGCATCTGCCGGTATCCCGCGAACGAGTTCGTAAACGTGAGCATCTTTAGTATAGAGTTTAAGGTTTGGAGAAAAGGCATCTATGCCATAATCTGTGAGCTGAGTGGGTTCAGTATCAATGACTTTAACAAGTGCAGGTTCTTTAAAAGATAAGATAATATTATGAATAAAAAGATTATCTGCTTTTCCTATAATAGGCTTTGAGAGTTCCCAATCCTCAGAAGATCTTATAACTTCTATTTCTTGGCCAGCTTCGCTAAAAATAATTTTGTTAATATTTGAAGAGGTTTCTGACCATAGAATAGGGGGAAGGCTTGTGGCCGCAGCAAAAGAGTGGGCATCTTGCCGTTTTTGATAAAAAATAAGTCCGGATATGGATATAAAAAAAACTAAAATAGGAATAAACCATCCTTTACGCTTCATATGTACACCTCTGTAGTCTCAATAAGTTATTTGCAACATGAGTATTATATCATATCTGACAGGATATGGAAGTACAAATTACTTACAGGATTATAAAAAATAAAAGACAAAATAGATATTTTTTCTTTACATATATCATATAAATAAGAAGACGATAATTAACTCAACACGTATTAATATGAATATTGCATGAAAAGGGGTGAAGAAATGAGGACATTAAATAAAGACATAATCTCTCAATATGATATAAGTATAAAAAAATATCAATATATAAGAAGCACTTATTATTTAGATACAAATAAAGGGAGATTTTTATTAAGAAGAGTTGATATCCCTAAAGATCAAATAATCTTTAGTCATGAAGTAGATGTGCAGCTTAGACAAAACAACTTTAGAAATATCAATCGTATCTATACAACTAAAAAAAGAAGCCCCTATGCTGTTTATGGTGAACAGATGTATATCATGCAAAGCTACATAGAAGGAGAGGAAACTGATTTTAAGGATTTTGAAGATCTGAAAAATACTATTTATGTATTGGCAGAGCTGCATAAGGCTGCCCAAAATATAACGAGTAAGGTAAAAAACGCCGAAAGTGCAACCGTTAAAAACCTTTATGAATACTATACTAAAAGAAATATTCAAAACACTAAATTGAAGCGACGTATAACAACACTGAAACAAAAATCAAAGTTTGAGATTATGTTTCTAGACAGCTGTAATCATTATACAAGACTAGAAGAAATGGCTTTAGGTGGGATAAGCAGAGACCTCGGCGAAAAGCTTATCCATACAGTAAGACAAAATCAGACAATAGCCCATAAGGATTATACTTATCACACCGTAAACAAAACTAATAAAGGAGAATACATAGTCAGTAATATAGATATATGTAACTACGACATTCAAATGATGGATCTGGCACATATTTTAGGCAGAATCATGCAGAAAAATGAATGGGATGTTAATATTTTATATGCACTGATTAAAGCCTATGACAGCAGAAACACCTTATTAAAAGAAGAATTTCAGATGCTAAAGGCAATGATGATTTATCCCGAGAAATACAACGGGATATGCACAAAGTATTTGGGATCAAAACGACGATGGAACTATAGTATGTTTGAGCAGAAGTGGCAGAATATGGTTGTCTATATGGATAATCAATTGGAAGCAGCCAAAACAATCAACTCGTGGTGAATAAGCCTCTAACAATAGAGGCTTATTTTATTGACATTTTATACTTACAGGGTAAAATGAATATAGGGCAGTCAAATCATCTCATAAAAAAGGAGTGATAAAGTGAGAAAAGACAATAAAACATTCGTTAAAAGTATGATTATTACTTCAGTCATAGGTTTTAGTGTCCTTATGATTATGATGTTTGTAGGTATAAAATATTATGTAGACAAAAGTGGGACAAGTAATAGTGTACAAGCTGCTAGTTTAGCAGACAAGCAAGAGACAAAAGTTGAATATAGTACGACAGTGCTTGCCTTAGTCAAACAAATTACACAAGAAAAACTAGTGGCGTTTGATATAGAGACAAAACAGATGATGTATAAAAGTATAACCGTATCAACCAAAGTAAGTGATGGATATGGGGGAGTGATTCCTCTGGCATCCATAAAGGAAGGGGATATTGTAGAAGTTGTTTTTCAAACAGACAAAGAAAAAATCCTATCCATTAATAAAACATCAAGGAGCTGGATCAAACCAGATTTGACAGGTATCAAGATCAATACAGCAGACAATCAGGTGATTATAGGTAAAAAACCTTATAAGTATACAAAAGATACTCTAATCTTTAAAGAAAATAACAGGCAAATAAGTCCAACATTTTTAGGGGAGTATGACCTATTAGAACTTCAAGGGGTAGGCGATGATATTTGGAGTATAAAGATATTAAAGAGTGCCTCAAGTCTTCAGATTTTAGACTTTCCGACGGAAGAAGGAATGTTAGAAATAGACAGAACAAGGATGATTCCCCTCAAAGACCTAGAAGAACCGATAAAGCTTACAGCGGGTAAGCATAAAATACTTATTACGATGAAAGGGTATGAACCTGTTACAACAGAAATAGAGCTTATTCCAGAAGAGAATTATGTAATTTCACTAAAAGATATAAAAGAGGCATTTACAGATTTAAACGTTATAGTAACTAATACAGTTACAGACTATACAGTACAGATAGCAGATAAGACCTATGCAAAAGGTGAAAAAATCTCCCTTAAGCAAGACAAGTATACAGTGCTTATCAAGGCAGAAGGCTATAAAGACTGGGAACAGGAACTAGAACTTGATCAAACTACATATGATCTAAAAGTTACTTTGGAGCAGATAATAGATGAAACAAATGTACCTGACACAGGTAATGAGGGAAATGTTGATAACGGTACAGAAACTTCAAACGCTTCTTATACGATTAATATTTCAACAGATCCATCGGCAGCCTATGTGTATATTGGAGGGGTCTATAAAGGGCAAACGCCTTTTAAAACCACTCTTCCGGTAGGGGATTATACAGTATCATTGGAAAAGAAAGGTTATGAGACCTACAATACAACGATTATTATAGATAACAGTGATAATCAAAATAGCTTTTTATATCACCTAACACCAACAGAGTAAAAAAGACTAGAAAATAGGAGACAGACAAAAAAGTACTAGATCGGGGATCTAGTGCTTTTTTGTTATGTGACAATCGAAGAGAGGCACGAACAAATGATAAATATAAAACCTATAAAAGGAGAATAGGACTAGTTAAAACATAATAAACATAGTAATAAATAGAGGCTAGAAGAGGTGTTAAACTATGTTTAGTATAGGGGACTATGTGGTTAGGGTATCTTATGGCAGAGATATATTATTTCGTATAACATACATTTCGCCCAATCAAGTAGCTAGATTGAAGGGCATATCTTACCGAGTAGTAGCGGATGCACCCATGACAGACTTAGAACTGGCAGATGGGATGCGGTTTACCAATCAGGAAACAAGTATTATGAATATGGTCCAGCAGAATATTGAAAGGATTATTAAACAAAGGGAGGATGATAAAAAAGGGAAGCTGCCAAGATTTCAAAAAACAGGCACAGTACTCCATATAGATGGAGATGTTTTTTACCTTAATTTGTGTCTTAAATACTACCAAACCCTAGATATACCAGCTATAGGGGAACATGTGATGGAATCTGAACAGCCCAAGAAAATAAGGCATCTTATTGAAAAATACTCACCGGATATATTGGTGCTGACGGGGCATGATTCTCTGAATAAGCATCATAAAAGTCTATATGATGTTAATGAATATAGAAATTCAAGCTATTTTATAGAGGCTGTAAAAAGAGCGAGAGTGATAAGACCAAGTATGGATAATCTGGTGATCTTTGCAGGGGCTTGCCAATCTTATTTTGAAGGGATATTAGCAGCAGGTGCTGATTTTGCGGCATCTCCTGGAAGGGTTCTTATTCATGCCTTAGATCCGGTTTTTATAGTTGAGAAAGTAGCACAGTGTCCATTTCATCATGTTTTGTCTATAGAGGAAGCACTGGAAAACACCATTACAAAATTTAATGGTTTAGGCGGGTATGAAATAATAGGTAAATGCAGAAGAGGGGGGCCGGTTGTAGAAGAGAAGAAGGTGACAAATAAACCTTCAAAACAAACAAAAAAAGAAGAGCCAGTTAAAGAACTTGATATCGAGAACATGTCAGAGGATGAGATAGATAGAGAACTTAGAAAACCAATATTTACAGATACAGACAAAGAGTTTGAACAAAAAATGATGGTTTATATGGGAAATACGATGCCCCACCTATAGAAAGAACCCATTAAGCGGTTCTTTATTATAGGTGGGAAAATAAAAGTTTAAGAACTGCTTTGTAAAAGGAATAATCTTTAAAACGATAGAATATATATAAAACTAGTATTGGTTAGTCCAATTTTTTAAGAAAAAGGCATATTATTTAAAGATGTATACATAAACTTGTATATATAATGCTATAGGAGGGGAATCGAAATGTCAGTAGAACTGATAAGAAAGCCAATCACATTAGATGAAATGACAAAAAGAGAGAGCGTGCAAGCAATTAAAGAACGTGACATGATTGTACCAGATGGAAAACCTGACATGCAAAGAATACTTCAAGTAGACGGCAAGATCACAATAGATCAGCTAGATGTCAGTCAAGATAGAATCATGTATAGAGGTAAAATAGATGTAGGAGTTCTTTATACAACAGAGAATAATCCCAATGTGGTCTATACAATGAAAGGAAACATTCCATTAGAAGATTTCGTTATTCTAGATGGTGTGGATAAAGATCAGCGGGTTGACTTTGAATACAACATAGAGCATATGAGTTATCATATTTTAAATGAAAGAAAGTTAAACGTAAAGGCCATTATGCAAATAGATGCAGCGGCTACAAGAAGTAAACAGACAACAGTCATAGCTGGAATAGATACAGAAAGTGCTGTTGAGGTTAGAGAAGCTCAAATCGAAGTGATTACTCTTGGCACAGAAAAAGAAGATAGGCTGATGGTCAGAGAAGACTTAACTGTTATGCAGTCTAAGCCCAGCATAGGAGAAATTTTAAAGACTTATGTGCAGCTTCAGGAGGAACAAGTTAAGAGAACTGAATCGGAGCTGTTGTACAATGGAATCATTGAGGTTAACACGTTATATAAAGCCGTAGGAGGAGACGATACGGTAGATATGGTTAATCATAGGGTGCCTTTTGAGGGTAGAATTGAGATGCCAAAGGACGAGGGAGAGCTCTTTTGGGATTGCACCTTAAATGTTTTACCTTCTTATATACAGGTGACACCGGATTATGATGGAGAAGACAGGATTATGGAAGCTGAGTTTATTGTGGTGGCCAGATACAACAAGTTTAACCGGGTTGTGCAGCCTACCATATCTGACTTGTATTGTCCAGGGAAAAGGGTAACAACTAAAGAGAAATCATTGGAGTATATGAATTTATACAATAGAATGCACTTGTCTGTTCCTAAAAAAGAAGCTATTTTAATAGAAAACATCTCACCAGAGAACAATGAGATATTCAGCGTGACTATAAAACCTAATATAGAAGAAAAGATTATATTGGATGACAAGCTGACAATTAGAGGGGCACTGGAAATAAAGACTGTGTACATATCAAAAGAAATAGGCAATATTATAGACACAGCCGTTAATATTATACCGTTTTCTCAGGAGATGGAAGTAAAGGGGATTACCAGTAAAGCGATGGTAACACCAAGAGTTGTGGCAAAGGATATTAAAGTGTATTCGCAGACAAGACAAGAGGTTGTTGTGGAATACCTATTAGATTATATAGCAGAAATCTATACAAAAAATGCATTTAATATTTTAGAAGAAATTGATTTAGAAGATATGACCAAAGAAGAGCTGGATAGCTATCCAAGTATGACGGTTTATCAAGTAAGAAAAGGTGATTCACTTTGGGATTTGGCTAAAAGATTTAACACTTCGGTTAAAGACATTCAAGAAATCAACGGCATTGATATGAGTGATGGCCTTCACCAAGGGCAGAAGTTGATTATACTTAAAAAAATAAAGTTTTAATAATATAAAAGAGTTCTAGGTAAACTAAAGGTATACCGGAGCTCTTTTTTTGTACTGTGTATACAGTAAGTGCATTTTAATTGACTTAGGATTTAGCTAAGCTTATAATAGAACAAATAAGAAGCATGTATTAGAGTAGAGGAGATAGTATGAACTCAATTATATTAAAAGGAAGAGGTAAAATCAACTTAACATTGGATGTAGTTGGGAAAAGGGCAAATGGATATCATGATCTGCGAATGATTATGCAGACGATTAACTTATACGATACGCTGCATATAAGAAAAACGAGAGCAGCAGGTATCCGAGTAGGAGCTAACTATGCCTGGCTCCCTACTAATGAAAAAAATATAGCTTATAGAGCCGCTCAGCTTTTTTTTGAAGAGACACAGATAAAAGGCGGCATAGCTATAGAAATCACAAAAAGGATACCGGTAGCAGCAGGACTGGCTGGGGGGAGTGCAGATGCAGCGGCTACACTGGTAGGGCTTAATAGATTGTACGAGACCAGATATTCAAGGCAGCAGCTTATGGAGATGGGGCTGAAACTCGGAGCAGATGTACCTTTTTGTATATTACGAGGTACTGTACTTGCAGAAGGAATAGGGGAAGAGCTTACACCCCTAACACCTATGATGCATACACATATTCTTCTAGTTAAGCCGCCTGTCAGCGTGTCAACAGCATTGGTGTACAATAATCTGGATTTAAGTGCGATTCAAAATCACCCGCGCACAGAAGAAATGATACAAGCTATCCAAGATAAGGACTTATATAAGATAGCTGGTCATATGGTTAATGTATTAGAAGGGGTTACAATTCCAATGTATCCTATTATACAAGATATCAAAGATGATCTGGTAAAACATGGAGCAGTGGGGGCTATGATGAGTGGTAGTGGTTCAACAGTATTTGGGCTTTTTGAGAGTAAAGAAAAAGCCCATGCCGCAGCGGGGTATTTTAAGATGCAGCGCAGCATAAGAGATGTGTATATAACCACTACGTATTGTAAAACGCAAAAAGGGGTGTACGTGAATGATAGAAGATACTTATAGCATGAAAATTAATGAGTATTTACCGCTTAGGGATATAGTGTTTCAAACCCTAAGAAAGGCAATCTTAACAGGTGAACTAGAACCAGGTGAAAGATTGATGGAAATACAGCTAGGAGAAAAATTAGGCGTAAGCAGGACCCCCATAAGAGAGGCTATAAGAAAACTAGAGCTTGAAGGTTTGGTTATTATGGTGCCCAGAAAAGGTGCTCAGGTTGCCCATTTTACTGAAAAAGATATACAAGATGTTCTTGAAGTAAGAGCAGCCTTAGAGGCGCTCGCGGCAAAAATAGCCTGTAAGAGAATGGATGACAGGTCGTTCTTAAAGTTGCAGCTGGCTATCACTGAATATGACTATGCAGCCAGAGATAAAGATATTGAAACAATGATTGAAAAAGACGTGGAATTTCACGAAACCATATTTAATGCTTCTCAAAATGATAAACTTATTCAACTATTTAACAACTTAAGAGAACAAGTTCATAGATACCGTATCGCATATCTTAAAAATACAGGTGAAAGTGACGCCGTCCATGCAGAGCATCTTGCTTTGCTTGAAGCACTTAAAAGAAGAGATGAAGACTTAGCAGAGGACATAGCAGCCAAACACATTCAGACCCAATGCGTGTCCATTATGCGTTTTATTAGAAGTAAGGCTTCAGAAGAAGTTCACGAATAAATACAGAAAAGACAATTTTTATCTTTATAAGAATTGTCTTTTCTTGTGTATATCCCATGAAAATACAGGAGAAGCAGTTTTATAATTTCTAGAAATTTATATGATAGTATTAAAGGGTAATCGGTGATAAAATAAATAAAGAATGATAAAGTACAAAGGTCTATTTCAAGGAGGAAAGTTATATGAATTATAAAGATATGTATCAAATGTGGCTAGATAGCGAGGCAATTGATAGTTCTGTTAAAGCTGAATTGAAGGCACTTGTCAGTGAAAAGGAAATAGAAGATAGGTTTTATAAAAGTCTTGAATTTGGTACAGGAGGGCTGAGAGGAAAGATTGCAGCGGGTACTAATAGAATTAATATCTATACAGTGGCAAAGGCAACACAAGGACTTGCAAGATATTTAACAACAACCTTTAAAGATCCAAGTATTTGTATTGCATATGATTCTAGAAATATGTCAGATGTGTTTGCAGAAACAGCAGCTAAAGTGTTAGCAGGAAATGGCATAAAGGTTTACTTGTATGAAAGTCTTCGTCCGACACCGATGCTTTCCTTTGCAGTAAGACATATGGCTGCGCAGGCAGGGATTGTTATTACAGCATCTCACAACCCCAAAGAATATAATGGCTATAAAGTATATGGCAGTGATGGTGGACAGATTACAGATGATGCTGCAAAAGAAATCTTAAGGTATATTGATGAAACAGACCTCTTTAATGGCATCAGGCAAGTAGAGCTTAACAAAGCAGTTGAAAAAGACCTTCTTGTATATATAGGAGAAGAAGTAGATAAGGCGTATTACAAACAGGTTGCAGAGCTGGTTGTGAGAAAAGAGCTGGTAAAAGAAAAAGCTTCAGAGCTAAGGGTTATTTATACACCGATACATGGCAGTGGTAATATTCCTGTAAGAACCATGCTTGAAAACTTAGGATTTACAGATGTACAGGTAGTTCCTGAACAAGAAAAGCCAGATGGTAATTTTCCGACAGCACCTTATCCAAATCCAGAAAACCCTCAAGTCTTTAGCCTTGCAATAGAGCTGGCAAAGGATGTAAGTCCAGATCTTATTTTTGGAACAGATCCTGACTGCGATAGGATAGGCGTTGTAGTAAAAGAAGACAGCGGTGAGTACAAGGTTTTATCAGGTAACCAAGTGGGGGTACTGCTTTCTGATTATATGCTCAGTGCACGGCAAGAAGAGGGGATATTGACTGGTAAAGATACCATTATCAAAACAATTGTTACCACAGAGATGGTAAGAGTTATAACAGAAGCATACGGAGTAGGTCTTATAGATGTTCTCACAGGCTTTAAATATATTGGTGAAAAAATAGAAGAATTTGAAAAGACAGGTTCTCGCAAGTTTGTTTTAGGTTTTGAAGAAAGTTATGGTTATTTGGCAGGTGGTTTTGTAAGAGATAAAGATGCCGTTATTGCAGCGGTACTTATTGCGGAGATGGCGCTTTATTATAAAACAAAGGGCAAAAACTTATCACAAGCACTTAGTGACTTATTTGAAAAGTATGGGTATTACAAAGAGCATCTTATTTCTATCGAAATGGAAGGCAAAGACGGACAGGAAAAAATTGCAGGTATCATTGCAGAACTAAGAGACAATGCCCCGAGGCAGGTAGGCGAAACAAAAATTACCCTAGCAGAAGATTATCAGTTGTCTCAAAGATACAACAGAGATGAAAACAGCATAGAGTCTATCAATCTCCCAAAATCAAATGTCATTAAATTTATTTTAGAAGATAAAAGTTGGTTTGTTGTAAGGCCATCAGGAACAGAACCTAAAATTAAAATTTATGCTTCCGTAGTAGGGACAACAGAGGCGATGGCAGAAGAAAAATTAGAACAATTAATTAAGGATATCAATATATTACTTAATTTATAATAAAGATTGGAGATAAGGATGCTAAAGCTAAATCCGATATTTAAAGATTATATTTGGGGAGGGGATAAGCTCAAAGAGCTTTATCATAAGTCCAGTGATCTAGTAAACATAGCAGAAAGCTGGGAGCTCTCAACCCATAAAGATGGCCAATGTGTCATAGCTGAAGGGGAATATGCAGGAGAAACGTTATCAAGCTATATCAAGAAAAAAGGTAAAGCGGTATTGGGCGAGAACTGCAGTACAGATGAGGGACTGCCTATTCTTATTAAACTGATAGATGCCAAAGATAACTTGTCTGTACAGGTTCATCCAGATGATACTTATGCTGTCAAAAACGAAGGAGATCTGGGCAAAACTGAAATGTGGTATATACTTGAAGCAGAAAAGGGTGCCCAGCTTATCTATGGATTCAAAAAAGATATCACCAAGGAGGACTTCAAGCAATATATCACAGATAATACGTTGACCGATGTGCTTAATGCAGTAAATGTCCAAAAAGGAGATGTGTTTTTTATCAATCCGGGGACTATGCATGCCATAGGTAAAGGGATAATGATTGCAGAAATCCAGCAAAGCTCAAATGTTACCTATAGAGTATATGACTATGGG
>JARBTY010000310.1 GCA_029239935.1 Clostridia bacterium
TGTACAAAAGAAAATAACATGACGCCATCTATGTCATCACCACATACACCTGGGGATAACGCCTGTGCTGAGAACTTTTTCTCTATTTTTAAAACAGAATGTATTTATATGGAAAAGCCTCAAAATATTAAGGAAGCAGATGAAATGACAGCAGAGTTTATTGATTATTATAATTACGAACGTATTCAACTTCGGTCTGGTTTAACACCATATGAAGAACGTCGTCACTGGTTTGATGACCATTCAGAAGTTTGATTAAAACTTAAATGTTTTAGGGGCTCTGCCCCCAAACCCCCGGAGTTTATCGCTTTTATTTCCAAAAAGGCAACAAAAAAGACGACTTGAATTTGTCGCCTTTCCGTAAAACTTGCCAAGCGCTCAGGTTGCTCTCCAGCATTGCCCTATCCTCCGTGCAAGTAAAGTAATAATAGTTTTAACAGGAATATGGAAAGCTATACATTTTAAGAGGGTGTGCAATTTCAAGTGTCACAAAGTCAGGGTTCGGCACTAAAGTTAAGGAAAAAAGGTGATTTAGACCCCCTCAAGATATGGTGTAAGCAGTCAAGTAAAACCAGCAGATTTTCGCCACAAACCATACAGCTTTTGTCGATTAAAAATTAGTTATGCTTTTTCGGTGCTCTAGTCGATAGCTGTTACCTGTTATATTAATAATTTCGCAGTGATGAATTAACCTATCTAGTATAGCAGTTGTTATTGTAGCATCACCTAGAAAATCCACCCACTCGTCAAACCCCTTATTTGAAGTAATAATTAATGATGTCTTCTCTGACATAGAGGATATAAACCCAAAGAATAGGTTAGCCTCTGTATTTGATAGTGGCATAAAACCTACTTCATCAATAATTACTAATGCTGCACTATTCATTACCTTCAGCTTACGCTTACTAATTGATGATATTTGAACTGTTTTTAGTACTGCAATCAAATCATCCAACGTGGTAAATGATACTGCATAACCTAAGTCTAGTGCTTTTACACCAAGGGATATAGCAAGATGTGTTTTGCCTATTCCAGGTGGCCCAAGAAAACATACGTTGAATATTTGCTCGACCCAGGTCATGTCTGAAAGCCTTAACAACTGTTCTTTTGATACACTTTTCTGAAACCCGAAGTCAAATGATTCAATTGTTTTAATGCTAGGTAGATTTGCTCGTCTCCGCCGGATAAGATTTTGTTTTTCAGTTCGTTGCAGCTGCTGCTCAGTTAAAAACAATTCAATACTTTCAAGTGGTGTTGGATTAGTATTCATTTTAAACAAGGCATCGAGGTCTATAGGCGCAAGTCTAAGTCCGGATATTAGAGAGTTAATTTTATTAAGCCTGTCATTCATTTAGTTCCACCTACCTTTGCGTATATTTCAAGGGATCTTTTTTCTGTTGTAACGTGATATTTTCTATTGCTTACAGGTATTATTGCAACAGGTATATCAGGCTTTGGCTGGGACAACAGTATTAGGTAGTCTTTTACATAGTTTATACTGTAAAGTCTGTTGTTTTCACAGTAGCTAACAGCAAGTATGACTCTTTCTTTTCCATATTTATTAATCAATGTTTTCAGAAGTGTAAACTGATCACGACAATATCTCCTTTTTTGGCGCCTAACTTCATTGAGAAAATTGTCTAATTGGTTCTCTAGCATATTAGCCACTTCTTCCTGCAATGAATTTACTGTGGTTTCTTTATCCCTTTTATGGTCAGTGCTTTTTACAAGGACTCCTCTGCCAGTTGATATATTATGAGTGCACATAACCCGATCTCCATAAGTATCTGTTACAACAAGCTGACCTTCTACAACCGAAATACATACTTCGTTATGCTTGCCATATGTTCCTAGAGGCAAGGAATATCTATTGCTGTCATAAAGTATGGTATTATCCTTCCTAACTGTTCTTGTTATTGTAGTTACATTGACTATAGAGATATTTAAAAGTGGTCTAAGATAATCTCTCTCTTCATCAAAGACTTCAGCAGGCACTTTCTTTGTTGTACTATGTATCTTGGCATTACCTGTCCTATCAAGCCAATCAAGGAATGATGAGTTAAGAATACTTTCATCTGCAAACAGCCTGTTTTCAAGGAAGTTATATTTAATGAATTTAACTACTGATTCGATTTTTCCTTTGCTCTCAGGGTCAGCCCTTCGGCATAGGAATATCTTAAAACCATAGTTCTGTCTAAACTTTTCAAACTCATAAGTGTGTATGATATCACCATAATTTTCACTTACAGATACAATGCTATCCTGATCAAATACAAGCTCATAAGGCATTCCACCAATAAACTCCATGCACTGTTCACAAGCAATAACCAAGTCTGTTGTAGTGAATGATCTAGTTTGGAAATAGCCCCATTTGTATCTAGAATTAGAGAGTACAAATGCAGCAAAATGAACCTTAACTCTTGTTCCATCAATACTTTTCATCCACTTCTCTCCAAAGTCAACCTGCATTTGCTGCCCCATAGGTAACTCTTCTATAGCTTCATACTCACGAGGGTGGCTGGATTTTAAGAGATGATATTTGCTTCTTAGATCTTTTACATATCTGCTTACGGTACGTTCTTTAAAGCTTTCCTCATAATGTTCCTTAAGCCAGTCACATACTTGAGCTGCAGTAATTGTAGGATATTGTTTGATCCATCGTATAATGTTTTTCTCATGCTTAGCTATCACGTTAATACGATTTAATTCAGAAAGCTGTCTCTCGAATTCATCTACAGACATATCCCAATAACGGGTAACTGTTTCTCTATTAATATCAAGTTGCTTTGCAGTTCTAGCCTTAGAGAAACCAAGGTCTTTTAGTTGCTTAATTTGTATATACATCTTAAATCCTTTCATTCCTCTCATACCTTCCTGTATTTGATAACTTAATTGTATCAAAAACAGAGAAGAAAATGGATTTAAGCTGTATGGCCTTGGCGAAAACCTGTATGGTTTGTGGCGAAACTTAGTATGGTTTTATTGGCGGAAATCTGTATGCTTTATTTTACCATTAACATCATAAGATTTCAGGAACATCACGGATTTAAGACTGCATTTTGCAACCCTGCTTCTGGTCATGAGAAGGGGTCTGTTGAAAGCAAGGTCGGATACCATAGAAGAAATATG
>JARBTY010000311.1 GCA_029239935.1 Clostridia bacterium
TCAAGAGAACAGTTGATATCCAAGGTTTTTGGAATGGATTTTGACGGCTATGACAGGACTATTGATGTTCATATAAAAAATATCCGCAAGAAGATTGAGGAAGATACGAAGAATCCTAAATATATTATCACAGTAATGAAAGCAGGTTACAAATTTGGTGGTGAGAACTAATTGCAGACAATAAGAAGAAAGCTAAGCATACTATTATTCACATGCTCCATAGCAGCAATTCTTTTGATTGCTTTGTTTGTAAATATAACAATAAGCAATAAATTTAATCAATACATGGTTAATACCCAAAATAAAAGATACGAGAGAATAGTATCCTATTTTGAAGAAGTATATAAGAGACAAGCAAAATGGACTGAAGATTCGGGTGTTGAGCTTATGCACGAAGCCTATATGAGCAATTATTGTTTAACACTTATGGATAGTGATAAAAAAACTCTGTGGGGGATGGACCCCCTTGAGATAAAGAATAACCCGCACTTAAATACTATGATTACACAGGATAAGGGGGTCTATAATGCTAGAACTTTCGAGATTAAGTCTGACGGAAAGATAGTTGGATATGTTGAGATAGGTCAGTACTCCTCTGTTTTATTATCTGAGGAAGATATAAACTTCAAATCCTCAATTAATAAAAGTATTATTGCCAGCGGAATTCTTACATTTGTTATTATAATTACAATCAGCCTTTATTTTTCCAAGCAGTTTTCTACTCCTATAAAAGAAGTATCAAATATGTCAGTAAATCTATCAAAAGGCAATTTTGATGCAAAATCAATTACTAAGAGTAATATTGAAGAACTTGAGGACTTGAGAAAAAGTGTAAATGTGCTTGCTAAAAAATTAAAGAATCAGGATAATTTAAGGAGAAGGCTTGTTTCGGATATCTCACATGAAATCAGAACACCACTTAATGTTCTGCAGAACAATTTAGAGGCTATGATAGATGGGGTTTTTCCGGTAACGGATGAAAGACTAAACTACCTTAATGAAGAAGTAGTAAGGTTTGGAAGGCTTTTAAATAATCTTAACGTGCTGAAAGAATTTGAGGCTGAAAGTATAAAACTAAGCTTTGAGCCAGTGCTTCTAGATGAGTTTATTGAAGACATAACCAAGGAGTTTTCTTCATTTGCAGAAAATAAAAAAATCAAATTAACCTATGAGGTTCAGCCAAATGTGAAGTATCTTATAACTGGAGATAGAGATAAACTAAAGCAGGTATTTATAAACTTACTATCCAACGCAGTTAAGTTTACTGATGAAAACGGAAAAGTATCCGTGAAGCTCTATAGCAGGGGCAGCAAAATTAAAGTGGAGATAAAAGACAATGGCATAGGCATTAAAGAAGAAGATCTGCCATTCATTTTTGAAAGACTTTATAGAGGGGACAAGAGCAGGCACCAGATAGAGGGTAGTGGAATCGGATTAACTATTGTGAAAAACATTCTTCAGCTTCACTACGCAGCCATTGATGTGAAGAGCGAGGAAGGCAAGGGAACTGAATTTATTGTTACTTTTAATAAAGATGTAAATAATTTATAGGCTTAAAGCCAGCTAGTTATCTAGCTGGCAAATATACATAAAAGAAATATAATTATTATTTTAATTTTTTGCAAAAGGGGGACGAGATGGTGGAATTTCTAGCAGAAAATTGGTTTGCTATTGTTGCTGTAGTTTTAATAGTTTTTTTTGGCGTTAAAGGCAATAAAATTTTAGGGGGCAATGTTCGCGGCGGCGGATGCTGCGGAGGTGGTTCCTTAGTGTCTGAAAATCATAGTGATAAAAGTAAAGAACCAAATAAGGAATAGCACCGTTTATAAAAAATCCTAGCTAATAAACAGCTAGGATTTTTTATAAACGGTGCTATATTTATTTTCCTGCTGCCTTTAATACTGCAGCCTGATGCTGAGAATCTTTTTGTCCATCTTTGTGTCGTGTGCTGTTTAGAAAATGTATATCAAAATGTCCATCCATACCATTGCCTTTTATAGTATCAAGATTTTCGCCCCTTCCGTATCCCTCAGAGCGATTATTCACTATAGCATTTAGCGGTGCCGAATCTATTCCGGCATGAGGCATGGCACTCATGGAAGCAGCATATTTCTTTCCATTTATAGTTAATAAAACAGGTCTTCTATCCCAGGAAAATCCACCCCAGATGCTTTTTATAATATCTGTATCTTTTTTTGTTAAGGCTTCAGTATCTGCGTGGTTAGTACCCATTGTTCTTTTAACCATAAAAGTTTTTCCAGTATAAACATCTTTCACTTCAGCAACAGTACCAATTGAAAATACAGTTTGTCCACTTTTCCACCAATCTAAAAGCTCTACACCTGTGGAAGAAGGATATGTATTTTGTGATTTCGCGGTAGAGGTGTTATTATTTGTGGCGGTTTGCTTTACAGGCTGCTTCTTTTCTATAGGCTTCTCTGTGGTGACTGGTTGTGGTTGCGACTGCGGCAAGCCTGTCCCACCTCTTGACAATACAGCAGTATTTTTAACTTCTATATTTTCAGAGACAGTATTTACAGCAACAATAGTATTTGAAGATTCTACTTGGCTAGGCTGTTCACTATTTTTTTCCTCTAGTATTGCTTGTTGCTCAGATAAAAGCAGCATTTCCTCAATTATTTGATAATTTTGTGCCACTGATATATATTCCACAGGTGGTTCTACAGTAACTGCTTGATAACTTTGTGATAATAATTGAGAAGGTACAGTTAAACTTAGGGTTAATAAATAATAGGCAATAAACTTTCTTTTCATAGGTTTCTCCTCCATTAAGCCTGCGAAGTTAGTTGACGGGTTCGGGAAGAGGATTTCCCTACTTAAATATGATTCACCCCAATGATATATCCTCCGCTGCTAAAAGCATTAGGCTTGTTCTCTAATTGGTTGATTAGTCAATGAAAGTATTATAACTGAATAATGTGTAGATGAAATGAAGAACCAAATTAATTATTATTAGCACTTTCATATTTCCTCCACAATTTAAAGTTACTATATACACATAGAAACAAATTAAATAATGAGGAGAGATATGAAATGAAGAAAAAGATATTAGTGATAATGACTACGGCAATTTTAACAATAGG
>JARBTY010000312.1 GCA_029239935.1 Clostridia bacterium
CAACTGGAAATTCATGATAATCTGTTGTTGGATTTTCCATGCGCCATTCTTCATAAGTTGAATTAATAATATTTAAGAGATATTCTATAACGGAAGCTTTAGGATAACCTTCTTCTTTATAATAACTTACTGCACTTTCTGGATCTTTTCTTTTTGAAAGCTTACGTTTTGAAGTGCCATCCTGCTTCATAATCGTTGGAATATGGGCATAAGCTGGCCTGTCAAATGCTAAAACTTCAAAAAGCTGCACATGAATAGGCAGTGATGAAAGCCATTCTTCTCCTCTTATGACATGGGTCGTTCCCATCAGTGCATCATCAATGGCATGGGCAAAATGATACGTTGGCAGCCCATCCCCTTTTATAATAACAACGTCTTGATTGTTTTCTGGAAAGGAGGTTTCACCTTTAATCAAATCATTAAATGTTACCCTTTTTTCTAGACTACCTGGAGACTTGAGTCTAATAATATAATTATCCCCATTTTGTATTTTTTCTATGGCTTTTTCTGGGGATAAGTCCCTGTAAATCGCATATTCTCCATAGCAGCCTGGGGTTAACTTTTCTGCTGTTTGTTTTTCTCTCATAGCCTCTAATTCTTCTGGGGTACAAAAACAAGGGTACGCAAGTCCTTTTTCTATAAGTTCTTTTGCAAAGGTTTGATAAATAAGCCTTCTCTCACTTTGTCTGTAAGGGCCATATTCTCCCTTTGATGTTTCTTCCCCTGTCATACCTTCATCAAAGTCCATTCCAAAGTTGTGCATCGTCTGAATCGTATCTTCAATGGCACCCTCTACTTCTCTTTTTTGATCCGTATCCTCAACCCTAAGAAAAAATATACCGCCGCTCTGAGATGCCACCCTTTCACTTACAAGCGCCGCAAATACGCCTCCAATATGCTGAAACCCTGTAGGACTTGGCGCATATCGGGTTACTTTTGATCCTTCTTTTAACTCTCTTTTAGGGTATTTTTCTAAATAATAAGCCGAAGACTTATCTACATCTTTAAATATTAAATCTGCTAATTGTATTAAACTCATTTTTTCACCTTACCTTTTATCTGTATAATCTGCCGCTGCATAAAGTTTATTATACTCATGGATGCTTGAATTGTAAAGTATGCCAAGCTTATTAGCCCTTCATGTTCAGCTCCATTTTTTCAAAAATTTGATTTGAAAATATCCCTATCACAAAACTTACAAGCAGGTTCCAGCCCGCCATCAGCAAAAGTCCACTGCCATACGCATAAATCAGCGCACTACCCGAGCCAATACTGGTGCCCAAAATAACTGCACCTACAACACCTGGTATAATAACGATAAAAACTGCTAGAAAATATAATATAAGCATAATTCCCTTATTACCTAAGGTGCCAAATAACCTCTGAGATAAAATATTAAGTGCTATAAAGAGCATCTCAAAACTGACCCTTATCACGATACATAAAAAAATGAGGATGAGGTTTTCTCCTAACAAAATAACTGTAGGTACAAAAATAATCACACCTTCCTTTAAGGCTTTCAGAAGTCCTCCTATAGAAATATAAAGCATCTTTTTCAGACCACTTTGAGGGATGAGATAAATATAGTGATAACTAATCTCCTGTGCCCAGCCTTGTGAACCACTGCTTAAAATCTGTATATAGGCTAAAGCCCCAATATCAATAAGCAGGATTGTCAAAGAATTTATCTCTGTATTTTTTCCTAAAAAGAAAGATATCCCCAAAGCTATGAAAAGCTGTACGACTGTCATCGTATTAATCCCATAGTTTCCCATCCCCCCTCGTTTGTCTTCTAGCATTTGCTTATAAAATAATACGGAGGCGCCTTTTCCTTTTTTTAGGCCATAATTTTTTATCTTTTTATCTTTTGCAGCTCTATTAGCCCCCGTATAAAATTTGCCCTTTTTGGCTGCCTGTATAGCCTCTTCCATATGTTCTGTGGCATTTAAAACATCTTCATAGTAATCTGCATTGCTCTTTAAAATACTAACTGTCAATAGGATTACCCCTATAACTGTGAGCGCTGTATAGAGTGCTGCCTGCCCCCATGCATTTGTCAATATCCCATACAGTGCACCTTTAATCCATCCAGCAAAAGGTACAAAGTCAAACAAATCCAGTGCTTGATTGAATGCTTCCCCAAATGAAGACCCTTGTATCACCAGATATAAAAAAAATGCGCCAATCACAGCCACTATACCACTTAAAACGATTTTAACCGTTTTTTTACGTTGTTGATTACCATTTGAAAACATATAGACTGCCATACTGCAAAGTTGGGCTATAAAGATAATCATCATATAACCTATAAAGATAGCCAAACACGCCTGCATGCTAATACCATAGATACTGATAAGGTTTGGAATCTGATAAAGGATAAAAATAGATATCAGCAGACTCTGCCCCATCTGCTTAATCATACCGTATAAAAGAATTTGTTTGCTGGAAAGCGGTGAAGCAAAAAGAAAATTGACATCCGGCATCTTAAAAAATGTAGCCCCTTTCTCCAGTCCCCCATAAATCCCTGCCCAAAATACAAAAAGACTGATGGCGCCGATGATACTGCCCAGTTCGGCCAGATCCCTGATTTTAGAACTTGGTGGCCTTTTATTAAAGAGAGATATGCCAATAATAAACAGGGTAAACCCTACAATGAGTAAATAAGCAATGAGTTTAGCTGGATTATGTTTTAAGCTTAAAATCGCATTTTTGAACTGTTTTTTAATCAGATATAAAAGAGCTTTCATAGTTTGTAATCCTTCCCTTCTGTGATGTCAAAAAATAAATCTTCAAGACTTCTCTCTGCTTCTCCCGCTTCATTTTTAATCTGACTTGCCGCAAAAGTCCCATCTTTCATGATATGAGCGATGTCCCAATAATCCTCCACACTGTCTATCATATGGGTACTGATCAAAATGGCAGCCCCCTGACTTTTAAGTTCCTTCAAAAGACTTTTGAGCTCCTTAATAGCATGAGGATCAAGCCCTACCAAGGGTTCATCTAAAACAACCACCTTGGGCCTATGCAAAATACCACAGCAAATACTTACTTTTTGCTGCATCCCTTTAGATAGTGCGCTTCCT
>JARBTY010000064.1 GCA_029239935.1 Clostridia bacterium
TGCGATTAACAAAAATTTGCAATTTGAAATTCTAATAACTTCTTATCTGTCTAAAATTTATCAAGTCATTTTTATGTTAATCTTATACCAAAAGAGCCTTCCCAAATATAATGATATCCAGGAAGGCTTCTTTATTTACAACGTGACATAATATCTCTTAATTTTACTTTTTAGCTTTGTTTTTAGTATATACATCAAACGCCACCGCTAATAAAAGTACAAAACCTTTTATTGCTTGTTGCCAGTCAATACTTATGCCTAGGATAGACATCCCATTATTGAGTACTCCCATAATGAGCCCGCCGATAATACATCCAAATACTGTTCCAATTCCTCCCGATGCTGATGCGCCTCCGATATAGCAGGCAGCTATAGCATCTAGTTCAAAGTTAACCCCCGCTTTTGGAGTAGCTGCATTAAGACGTCCTGCAAAAACAATACCTGCAAGTGCAGAAAGAACACTCATATTAACATAGACCCAAAATAAAACTTTATTTGTTTTAACACCAGACAATTTCGCTGCCTTTTCATTACCTCCAAAGGCATAAATATGTCTGCCCGGTACTGTCTTATTTGTAACAAAAGTGTAGATAGCAATAAGTACCGCCAAAAGAATAAGCACTGTTGGAATACCTTTATAGCTTGCAAGCCAGTACGTAAATAAATTAATAACTACTATAATAAATATGAGCTGCACTATAAACCAAGACTTAGATGAAACTTCAAAATTATATTTCAGGGTATTTTTTCTTTTATTAAGTTGTGAAATAACATATATCACCGAAATAATAACCCCTATGATAATTGTAAAAATATGCAGTGCACTGTCTCCAAACAGGTCTGGAATAAAACCCGAGCTTATAATTTGATAAGACTGTGGAAAAGGTGCAATGGTCTGCCCTTTTAATATAACCATGGTAAGTCCTCTAAATATGAGCATGCCCGCCAGTGTAACGATAAATGCCGGTATTCTGACATAAGCTACCCAAAACCCTTGCCACGCTCCGATAAGTGCTCCAACACACAGAGATAAAACTATCGTTGGTATAACAGGCAGGTTCATTCTTATAGCTAACATAGCTGATATTGCTCCAACAAAAGCAGCCACAGATCCCACAGATAAATCAATGTTACCTGTTAAGATACATAAAAACATACCGATTGCTAGTACAAGAATATAACTGTTTTGAAGAATAAGATTGGTTACATTAAGGGGTTTTAAAAGGATACCCTTAGTTAAAATTTGAAAAAGCACCATGATAGAAATGAGGGCTATGCCCATCGCATATTGTCTTATATTACTCTTGAAAATATTTTTTATTTTTTCCATAATTATACCTCCCTGCTACTTTGCATAATACATTTCATTATGCTTTCTTGAGAAGCGGCTTCTCGATCAAGTTCCCCCACTATTCTGCCTTCGTTCATGACATAAACCCTGTCACTCATTCCTAATACTTCCGGCAGTTCTGAAGAAATAATAATGATTGATTTCCCTTGCTTTGCAAGTTCATTAATAATTGTATAGATTTCATATTTTGCACCTACATCAATACCTCTTGTAGGTTCATCCAATATGAGTATATCTGGGTCTGAAAAAATCCATCTGCTCAGTACAATTTTTTGTTGGTTACCTCCTGATAAATCCCCGGCTTTCTGCAAAATGCTGGAGGACTTTATCTTTAGTTTTTCCCTAAATTCCTCTGCTACTTGTATCTCTTTATTGTCGTCAATCACATTATGAGTGCTAAGCTTCTGCAAACTGGCCAAAGAGATATTTCTCTTGATATCATCAATTAGAATAAGCCCAGCTGTTTTTCTATCTTCTGTTACATAGGCTATGCCATTCTCAATGGCTTCACTTACATTTTTAATGACTATTTCCTTATTTTCCTTAAAAAGTTTTCCGCTTATTTTTTTACCATAAACCCTTCCAAAAACACTGGTAGCAAGTTCGGTTCTACCTGCCCCCATCAGCCCCGCTATGCCTACAACCTCGCCTTTTCTAACTTTTAAGTTAACATTTTTGATAACCTTTCGATCCTCATTCAAGGGGTCATAAACTTCCCAATCTTTTATTTCAAACATAACCTCTCCTATTTGAGGTACTCTTTTAGGATAACGATCCACCAACTCACGGCCAACCATACCTTTAATAATCCGGTCTTCTGTGATGGCATCTTTTCCTTTAACTAATGTTTCTATAGTACTTCCATCTCTTATAACTGTTATCTTGTCAGCTACCTTGGTAACTTCATTAAGCTTATGAGATATGATGATACAAGATATACCTTGCTTTTTCAGTTCCAACAATAAGTTTAACAAATGATCTGAATCTTCATCATTTAATGCAGCTGTAGGTTCGTCCAGAATAAGCAATTTGACCTGCTTAGATAATGCTTTTGCAATTTCAACTAGTTGCTGCTTACCTACTCCAATATCTTTGATAAGTGTATCCGGCTCATCTTTAAGACCCACTCTAGCAAGGAGTTCACTGGTTTTATTACGAGTTTTATGCCAGTCTATTACACCCTTTGCCGCTTGCTCATTTCCCAAAAATACATTTTCAGCAATCGACAGATAAGGGACTAAGGCCAATTCTTGATGAATAATAACAATTCCAATCTTTTCACTATCTTTTATATTTTTAAACTTACATTCTTTACCTTCAAAAATGATGTCTCCTGTATAAGTGCCATACTCATAAATACCGCTTAACACATTCATAAGCGTAGACTTCCCTGCTCCATTCTCTCCTACTAATGCGAGAATTTCGCCTTCCGTGGCTTTCAAATTGACATCCTTGAGGACCTTAACCCCTGAAAATGATTTTGAAATATCTTTCATTTCCAATATACTTTGAAGCATCCAATCAACTCCTTACTGTCTATGTAATAGTTAGGCAGGGTCTTAGCCCTGTCTAACTATTTTTTATAAATTTATTTAAGTTGATCCTCTGTGTAATAGCCAGAATCTATCAGTGCTTCTTTATAATTGTTCACATCTACTGAAACTGGATCACAAAGGAATGATGGTACAACTTTAACCCCATTATCATAAGTGGTTGTGTCATTTACAGTGGCTTCTTTACCTTGTAGCACAGCATCAACCATTTCTACAGTTTTTTCAGCCAATGTTCTTGTATCTTTAAATACTGTTTGAGCCTGTTCACCTGCTATAATTGATTTAACTGATGGAACCTCAGCATCTTGACCTGTAATAATCGGCATTGCCAAATCCCCAGTACCATAACCTACCGCTTTAACTGATGACAAAATACCAATTGAAATACCATCATAAGGTGAAAGCACTGCATCTAATTTAGCACCATCTGAATAATTAGCTGATAAAACATTATCCATACGCGCCTGCGCTGTTGCTCCATCCCATCTAAGGGTAGATACTTTATCCATACCTGTCTGACCTGATTTTACAACCAATTGACCTTTATCGATATAAGGCTGAAGTACACTCATCGCACCATCGTAGAAGAAATAAGCATTGTTATCATCTGGTGAACCTCCAAATAGCTCAATATTGAAAGGTCCTTTGCCTTCTGCTAAGCCTAGCTTATCTATGATGTAAGAGCCTTGTTGCACACCTACTTTAAAGTTATCAAATGTTGCATAATATGTAATATGTTCTGATCCTCGAATCAGTCTATCGTACGCAATAATTTTTATCCCTGCATCAGCTGCTTTCTGAATAACGCCCGTTAATGCTTCTCCGTCAATTGACGCAACAACTAATACATTGACTCCCTTTGTAACCATATTTTCGAGCTGTGATACCTGATTTTCAACAACATCTTCTGCATATTGAAGGTCTACTTGATACCCTTTAGCTTCCAGTTGCTTCTTCATATTGTCCCCATCTTGTATCCAGCGTTGTGAAGACTGTGTGGGCATCAGAACGCCAACAAATTTTCCATCCCCTGTGGTTTCTGTTTTAGTTTCTGTACTTGCTGTACTCTCTGTTTTTGTCGCAGCTGGTGTTTCTGTAGTAGTACCTGCCTCCCCAGATGGCGAGCATGCCGCTAGCGCAAATGCCATAACCCCCGCTAATACTAGTGAAAATAATTTTTTAATTTTCATACCCAATACCTCCATTTTCTTTTTGATAACTTTTTTAGTTTCATTTGTTTTGTTTTATTTTTGTTTATTTACGTTTGTGATTTAATATTAATCTCTTTTTAGTTATAAGTCAATATTTTTTTATTTTTTTTTATATTATTTTATGCATATTTTTGTATATAAATTGTTATCCAGCGATTCGACTGTAAGTTTTAGCAAATATATTGTACTTTAAGCTTCATTTCGTTTATACTTAGATTAGATAAAAAATCTTAATAAACTTGGTGATGTCATTTGTTTGCAATCGAAAGAATAAAAATTATTAAAAATTACTTAACTCAAAATGAAAAAGTGGAAGTTTCTAAACTAAGTGATATGTTAAATGTATCAGAAGTAACGATTCGTAAGGATCTTGAAAAATTAGAGGAAGAAGGTTTTTTAAAAAGGATTCATGGGGGGGCTGTTATTACACCTCACATCTTCGCTGCTTCTCCTATAGAACCAGACTTATTAAGTCATGAAGCATTCTTGACTATCGAAGAACATCTTCATGAAATTGCATTGGTTGCTGTAGATATGATAGAGGATAATGATTCCATTATGCTGACCAACGGTCCGATTAATCTAGAAATCTCTAAAAATCTAGGCACTAAAAATAATCTGACCGTACTGACCAACGACCTTCTGATTGCACTGGAACTTAGCCGTTTTCCCCACATCAAAGCCATTTCTTTAGGCGGCGACATTGATTTCCATTCAAAAGCTACCTTTGGCAGACTTACCCTTGCCAATATGTCACACTTCTATGTCAATAAAATTTTCATAGAGGTTGATGGGTTTAATGAACATGTGGGTTTTTCTGTTTCTAATATTGATAAGGCAACGCTTATACAGGAGGCTATTTTAAACGCAAATTCTAAGATTATTTTATGTCCTTCTGATTGCTTCAATAAAACAGCTTTTTTTAAAGTAGGTTCGCTTAAAATTGCCGAAAAAATCATTACTAATTTCAATCTGGATGAGGCTTATAAAAAACTTATTTGTAATAATAACATCGAATTATTTACTTCTATAAATTTAATGGAGGGAAGTGAATAGCTTTGCCAAACTATTTATTAGAGACACAAAATCTTTCCAAAAAATTAGGCAATGGATTTGCATTGGAGGATATTCATTTAAACTTGCTGGAGCAAGAAGTGCACATTTTAATGGGAGCAAATGGAGCAGGCAAATCTTCTCTCGTCAAGACACTCAGTGGTATCATTACGGGTTATACAGGCAAAATCCTGCTTAATGGTAAAGTTGTTGCCATCCATTCTGTTGATGATGCTAAAGCTCATGGCATTTTTTATGTACCTCAGGACATACAGCTCTTTGACAAAATGACTGTTTCAGAAAATTTATTTTTCGAAACTTTTTACACTAAACATAAATTTTCTCCTATCAATATGGCTGAAATTAGTTTTAAAACTAAAACACTTTTTGACGAATTCCAAATCAATATAGACCCTTTGGCACTGGTCGAACAGTATGGTCTCGCTCAAAAACATATCATACAAATTCTAAAAGCTTACGTTTCCAATGCTAAGGTGATTATATTAGATGAACCTTCTGCTGCTTTTACAGATCACGAAAGCGATTTGCTCCATGCTATTATTAAAAAATTAAAAAGTAAATATGTAGGTATTTTATTGATTTCTCATAGACTAAATGATATCTACAAGTTGGGTGACAGGGTATCTATCATCCGTGATGGCCACCTTATAGCCACTTTAGGGGTTAACGATTCTATCGAAGAGGAAATCATCCTCCTTTTGGCAGGGATGCCTCTGTCCAATAAATATCCAAAACTGCACTTTAAAAAGGGCAAAGAGTTACTTCGTGTCACTCATCTTAAATCCTCCGGTATCCTCACCGATGTATCCTTTACCTTGCACAAACATGAAGTATTAGGCATAACAGGCTTAGCGGGTTCTGGGCGAACACTTTTGGCTAACTGTTTATTTGGCAATACAGATTATGAATGTCAACATTTAGAAATTAACGGGGCTTCAGTAGATGTAACCCATCCTTTTGAGGCTATTTCTAACTGTATTGCCTTTCTTCCTGAAGACAGAGAAGCTGATGGGATTATTCCTTCCCTCAATGTTGCTGATAACATTGCTTTTACTTCACTTAGAAGGTTTTCTTCTCATAACCTTATTAACTATAATATTTTGTTATCCACAGTTAAAGACTATCTTACCAAATTCAATGTGACCTCTTCAAATACCCGTTCTCGACACAATTACTACAATCCAGGGCACTGGCAAAAAATGTTCTTTATCAAATGGATTATGAATCGCTCTAAAATATTTATTTTAGATGAACCTACTCGTGGTGTAGATATTGTTTCTAAGGTTGATATCTATAATTGTATTAACAATATTACGAAAAACGGCGGAGGAATTATCCTCATTTCTTCAGACTTTGATGAAATACTGGGGATGTGTGATCGTATATTGGTCTTATCTCAAGGTAAGTTCATCTGTGAAATGACACAAAAAGAAGCTACCAAAGAAAAAATTCTTCACTACGCTACCGGCAATCAATAGTCTTCATACGCAAATAAGCCGCTGCTAAGGTATTTAATACTTTAGTAGCGGCTCTTTTTTCTTTATTCAAATGGATAAATAAGACCCATTTGTTTTCTGCATTCATCTGTAATTCTAACGATGCCTAAAGTGTTTTCAAACGTCATATTGTCACTCTCTGTTTGACCAGTTGCTACACATGCAGTAAAATGACTAATTTCATATTCAAAACCATTTACCTGATGTGGAAGGAGTATTTCATAAGGTGCTTTATCTTTTTCAGTTATAATAGCTTTTTCACACTGCCAAAACTCTGGCACTTCTATCATTCCCTTCGTTCCCACTATGAACTGCTTATTGATATACTCTGTGTCAATACTGCTGCTTAGGGTGGCCATTTTATCTCCATATTCTAAAATAATACTGTTTCTAAAGTCTACCCCCGTTGGGCCATTTTTTCCCACACAGGTAATATTCGTTGGTTCATTGCCTAAATACATGGTCGCAGAGTTTACTGCATAAACCCCTACGTCAAGCATGGCTCCCCCTGCTAGTTCCAGCGCAAATACACGGCTTTCAAATCCTAGATGTGTAAGATCAAAACCAAAATGTGTCTGTATTGCCTGAATTTCACCAATAACCCCTTCTGCTATGAGCTCTTTAATTTTCATCGTCATTGGCAGGAATCTCGTCCAAAAAGCTTCCATAAGCATAAGTTTTTTTTGTTTTGCTAGTTCTATAGCTTTTCGAGACAAATCCTCATTAACTGTAAAAGCTTTTTCACACAAAACATGCTTACCATTTTCAAGACACAAAACCATATGCTCATAATGATGACTATGAGGTGTTGCAACATAAACTGCATCAATTTCACTGTCTTGTACCATCTCTAGATAAGAACCATATGCTTTTGGCACCCCATACTTCTTAGCAAACGCTGCAGCCGAGTCAAGGCTCCTTGCTGCCACTGCTACAAGCTCCGCTTCTGGTACAGCGCTTATAGCCTCTGAAAACTTATTTGAAATATTGCCTGCTCCAATGATTCCCCATCTTATTTTACGCATACACATCCTCCTTAAGATTTGCTAACAACTTCTTATTTTACTATTGTACCATATTTCCAAAAATAAGGTTATACTGTTAAACACCTATTTGTGCCCTGCAGTATAACCTTATTTTATTTACCTATTAACTGGTTCTCGAATACACTCCTGGCATCTTCCCAAGGAAAGCTTTCGCCCTTTCTGTTTTGGGATGAGCAAAAAACTTTTTAGGATCATCTTGTTCTACAATTTTGCCTTCGTCCATAAAAATAACCCGCGTACCTACTTCTTCGGCAAATCCCATTTCATGGGTCACCACGATCATTGTCATACCTTCTTCAGCTAATTTTTTCATAACCTCCAGCACCTCCCCTACTAGCTCAGGGTCAAGAGCAGAAGTGGGCTCATCAAAAAGCATGATTTGAGGCCTCATCGCAAGAGCTCTTGCGATAGCCACCCGTTGCTGTTGCCCACCCGAAAGCCTTGAAGGATATTCATCTTTTTTATCCAGAAGACCTACTCGATCCAAAAGGTCAAGCGCATAGTCCTCAGCCTCTTTTTTAACTTCCTTCTTAACCATCACAGGTGCACAAGTCACATTCTCCAGCACTGTCATATGAGGGAACAAGTTGAAACGCTGAAAAACCATACCCAGCTCTGCGCACACTTCAGAAATTTTTTTCTGAGGAAGATGAAGCTGATTTTTGCCTTCTTCTGCATGATCAATGAGTTCTCCATTAATATAAATATCCCCCGAGGTAATACGTTCCAATTGGTTGAGGCAACGCAGCAAAGTGCTTTTCCCCGAACCACTCGGTCCAATGACACAGACTACTTCACTTTTGTGAATATCTAAATCTATACCCTTCAATACTTCTAGCTGTCCAAAAGATTTATATATGTTTTTAAGCTTAATCATTTTATCCCCCCTATTCATAAATAGAATACCTTTTTTCAAGTCTCTGGAACATTAATGTGAGCAGCGATGTAAAGAATAAATAAATAACCGCTGCATAAACATAAAAAACAGCATCTGCACTTGAATTAGCCATAACTTTTGCATTACGGAGCAACTCCGCCATACCAATAGCCGACACAAGTGATGAATCTTTAAGTAACATAATCATCTCATTCCCCACAGGTGGAATGAGCCTTCTGTAAGACTGCGGAATAATGACTTTAAACATAGCTTGATAATAACTCATCCCTAAAGCCTTAGAAGCCTCCATCTGTCCTTTGTCAATAGATTGAATAGCCGCACGAATCGTTTCTGCTAAATACGCTCCCGAATTAAGACTAAGGGCAATAATAGCCGATGGAAAAGCATCCAGCATGATGCCATATTGCGGCAACGCATAATACACAACTAAAATTTGTAAAAGCAGTGGTGTTCCTCTAAATATCCATATGTAAATCCAACATATGGTATTGATTATCTTATTACGTGAGATCCTCCCTAAAGCTAAAAACAATCCTAAAACAATCCCGAAAATAATTGCCAGCAGCGTTAATTGTAACGTACTCCCTGCCCCTTGCAATAAGGCTATAACTTGCTTTGATGTTAACAAATACCTCAGCTCCTTCTCCCTAACTTATATAGTCTTATGATGTGAAAATGACTTGGCAAAACTATTGCTGGTACACTTATCCAATAACCTTTGTCTAACAATAGTTTTACTAAGCTATCTTCTTTAATAAATTACAAAACCCCGCTTACTTACAAACCATTGATTAAAGTAAGCAGGGTTTTGAACTATCTTAATTCTTCATCAATATTAGAAACATAATCTCCACCTAACCATTTATCAGAAATAGATAACATAGTTCCTTTTTCTTGGAGTGCTGTAATGGCGCCATTTACCTTATCCTTAAGTTCTGTATTTCCCTTTTTAATACATACAGCTATTGGCTCATTGGTTAACTGAGCTGTAGTTATTTCATAGTCCTCAGGATTTTTTGCACAGTATTCAATAGCTACTGCATAATCTACAACAATACAATCCAATCTGCCTGTTTTTAAATCTGCAAAGGTTTGAATGATATCGTCATATTGTGACAATTCGAAAGGTGTTGCTTCCATTTGTTTTTGAGAAGCAATATCTGCTGTTGTCTCCAACTGAACGCCTACTTTTTTGCCTCCAAGATCTGCTGAACTGGCAATAGATGCATCACCTTTTTTAACGACAATAACTTGCCCATTGGATAAATAAGGTTTAGAGAACTCATAAGACTCAAGTCTCTCTGGTGTTATACTAACAGATGAGATAATGCAATCGTATTTATCTGTTGTTAGTCCTGTAAAAATACCATCCCATGCTGTAGAAACAAATTCAATCTCAACACCCATTTCTTCCCCTAATGCTGTTGCAAAATCAATATCAAAACCTACAAGTTCATTGTTTTCGTCCCTATATTCCATTGGTGGATAGGTATCATCTACACCTATGGTTATTTTCTGTGGTGCCTCTGGTGTTGGCGCCTCTGCACTCTGTGCAGCTGGCTGCTGTTCTGCTACAGTCTCTTGTTTGGCCTCTGGCGCACAAGCTGCAAAAGCAAAACTAAGGGATGCTGCTAATAAAATGGTCATTAACTTTTTCATCGTTATCTCTCCTTTTTAATATTTTTTAATCTTTACTCCATCTTGTAATGATGTATAAATATGTCCGAAGACGCAAAAAGAGGCATGAATAAAAATTCATGCCTCTTTGCACTTAGTACATTTTATACAATTTTAAGCCTATTGTCAATGCCTTTTAAAGAGATTTTTAGTATTTTACGCATTTTTATGCAAACAAGTCTTTCCCTAATTTGGCAAAACTATTAAGAATGATAAATGCTTTTATATCCATTTTCGCCCCACTGTCTACCAGCACCCCTGCCTCTTCCTGAGATACTAAAAAAGCCTCAATATCTTCATCTTCTTCCAAATAGTCCTTTGTAATAATGCCTTCACATCTACAGTAAATAAAGGCCGCTGACTCATCTGTCATACCGGATGAAAGATAAGTTTTTTGACTGCTAAGTTTTTCGTTGACCCAGGTTACCTTAAGTCCCGTCTCCTCTTGTAATTCCCTGTTTAATGCGTATTTTATATCTTCTCCAGAGTCTATAAGCCCCGCCGGAAGTTCATAGACATAATCATTGAGCGGTACTCTAAACTGTCTGATTACTACCAAACTGCCACTAGCTTCATGAAGCGCTGCTACAACTACTGCGTCCGTATGATCTGGTTTATTATCAAAATAACAGCTCTTTAAAACCTCATTATTTTTTCTCGAGGCAATAATCCAGTGTTTACGTTTTCCTTTTTTATTTTCATATTCTGCGTCATAAAGATTTAGAAATTTTGTTTCAGCCAGACAAATCAATTTTTTTATTTTATTCATTTTCATTTATTTTGTACTCCCGTTTTATCTTTTTTATGTTAACGCCTACCGGTTAGATACTATACTGCGATTTGTGTCCTATGGGCAAGATCTACTACTCCCTTACCATTTGCTGCCGTGCCAACCACTTCAAAGTCCTCATCCACACTCAAAGAAGCTCCTTACTTTTCTAAATTTAAAATCCTTTTTGCTTTTATTGTATCTGCTTTACGCACCAGACACAATATTTAAACCATCTTTGGGGCAAAAAGCCATCTATCTCTATGCCAAAAGTCATGAATTGCACCTTCTTAGACTTTAATTATTTTCCATTTTATGTTATATTCTATTTAAATAAAGTACATGTCTTATTACTGTTAAAAGGAGGATTGTTCAATGAAAAAAAATAAACCCTTTCTTTTTATCGTTTTAACCCTTTCTTTTATAGGCTGTTTAGCCAATGCTTCAACTGCTAAGGCCTCTCCCTCCAACATCTCGATTTATATGAACCATAAGCTTCTTGACAGCTCAGTTCCTCCTATTTTTGAACAAAATGTTATTTTAGTCCCCATGCGCATACTCTTTGAAGCCTTGGGCGCAGAAGTGGGGTGGTCTTCTGAAACCCAAACCATTATTGCCAAAAAGGACTCTACTACTATTATTTTAGGGATTGGTCAGGCCACTGCTTTTATTGATACACATACAACAACCTTGCTCCTTGCACCTCAGCTTATCAATGGGACCGCTTATGTTCCTCTCAGATTTATAAGCGAGAGCCTTGGTGCAGCTGTTGAATGGCATCAAGCTGAACAAGCTGTTCTTATTCAATCAACAAAAACTCCCCTAAATCCTCCTAATGTTCATACTCTAAATAGCGCTTTTCAAAAAGAATTATCTATCCAAGAAATAGGCCAATTAGAAAACACTATTGCTTTTATAGAAAATGACAGCTCTGATGGTGAAAAATCCTTTGGAAGTGGTTTTCTCATTTCATCAGACGGGCAATTGGTGACAAACTATCATGTTATTGCCAATGCAAAAAAACTAAGTATCTCCTTCGATAATGATAAGACCTATACTGACATCTCTATTATTGGGTCTGACGTTATGAATGACTTGACCATTTTGAAAATTAATTCCCAGGACTCCTTCCCTTTTTGCAAGCTTGGAGACTCCGATAAAATCCAATTAGGTGACAGTATTGTTGTAATGGGTAACCCCATGGGGCTTCGTAACACTTTATCTACAGGTATTATTAGTTCTTTAAAACAAAAAGGACTTATACAGATTACGGCCCCAATAAGTGCTGGCAGCAGCGGTAGTGCCCTGTTTAATATGCATGGCGAAGTAATCGGTGTTGCTTCGGCGGCTATCTTGCAAGGGGAAAACCTTGGTTTCTGCATTCCTATTAATGCCGTTAAAACACTTTCTGTCACACCCCCTATGACGCTGGCCGAGTTTAATCAAACCGCCTATCAGCCGGATGCTCCCCAAAATGTAGTGGCCTTTCCCCTGTCACCTAGTGAGATTGCCCTGCAGTGGGACTACAATCAGGCTGTAGATTACTATTATGTTTATTTCAGTGACAGTCCTACTGGAAAATTCCTGCCCTTTTTGGACAGCCAGAATCGCAAGTTGCAGTTTTTTTGGGAGGAAGACTATAGTATGAGCAACTATAATTTATCTGCAGAAACCAGAAGATATTATAAAGTCACCGCTGTCAAAAATAATAGGGAATCCAGTTTTAGTCCCATCGTTACTGCCGCTACGCTGTCTGAGCCTTCCGAAGAGCTCATTACCATTATCAAAGATTCCTTTTTTAACAATTTTTCCACTCAAAAAATAGGCCTAGCTTTCGACCTGTTTTTTGAATCACCTCAATGGTCCTATTTTCGTTCTAACCAGGAGGAAGACGTTGTTGAATTTACAGGAACCTATCTTTACAATGGCAAAAAAACGCCTGTATTATTGCAATTTGTTGTAGATGCTTATTCAAATTCGTTTCAGGTTGTATATATGGAAAGAAACAACTTTGAAGTTTCTCTGGATGAATTTGACCGTTTACTTGTAAAAATATTTAACTAAAACTATCCATTTTTTTGCTAATCCTCTGCCTTCATTCTACTTTTTACAAGTTTGATAAGTTCTAAAGCAGCGGGAGATAAATATTTATTTTTATTATAAATAAGACTATAGGGATACACC
>JARBTY010000313.1 GCA_029239935.1 Clostridia bacterium
TAGGTGATTTTGATATTAATCCCTTACGGTGCCGCTCTTATATCACACAGAAAAAAGGAGAATTGACGGAGCAGGACATAGAGATTTTATGCAAAAGTCCCTTGGTTTATGGCTGTGATATCTGTCAGGATGTATGTCCACACAATGCAGATGTAAAGCATACGCCAATTAAAGAGTTTAGAGAGAATATTAAAAGAAATATTGAATATAGCGAGTTGCAGGAAATCTCCAATAAAGAATTTCTAAGGCGTTACAAAAACAGAGCCTTCAGCTGGCGTGGCAAAAGCATGCTGATAAGAAACTTTGAGCTAATAGAATAAAAATTCAAAAACCGCTAATAAGCGGTTTTTGCTTTACATGGGAGAATGTATACAAAATGAATATTCTGCAACTATTCATATCACTTGGGAAGCCCCGGGGGAATTGGGTTTTTGCACCCCAGTTTGATATGTTTTAATTTTATCTCATTGCAAATATGAAAATCTCCGCTAAACTGTGGCAAAACTAAGGCAGTAACGTTTTTTATATACGTTTGTTTTTTTTACATGTTAAAATAAATTCAGGGGTGAGAAAAATGGAGAAAAAACGAATCTATATTGCCGATGATGAAATTAATATTTGTAATATCATAAAGTCCTTTCTTGTTAAAGAAGGCTACGAAGTTGAAACGTTTCACAATGGCCTCTCTTTGCTGGATGCTTTTAATAAATGTCAGGCAGATATGCTTGTAATAGATATCATGATGCCTGAAATGGATGGCTACTCCCTTTGCTCTATGATAAGACAGCAAAGTACTGTACCAATTATTTTTGTATCAGCAAAGGATACCGATCCGGATAAAATAGCGGGCTTAACCCTGGGTGGCGATGATTACCTTACAAAGCCCTTCAGTCCCATGGAGCTAGTTGCCAGAGTCAAAAGCATCTTTCGAAGAATTGAAATGTATAAATCAAATACAACAAATAACATAAAAATAGAATTACAGGATATTACCATTGACCCGGACAATAAACAAGCCAGCTTTGATGGCAAAAGCATTGGATGTACAGGAATGGAAGTTTCACTTTTGCAATATCTCGCTGAGAACAAGGAAAGGGCTATTAGCCGTTCCGAGCTCTTAGATAAGGTATGGGGCTATGAAAATGAAGTGGAAACTCGTGCCACCGATGATATGATAAAAAGAATCCGTAAGAAATTAGCAGAAGCAGGTTCAACCCTAAAAATAGAGACAGTTTGGGGCTTTGGATTTAAAGTACAGGATGAGGAAGAATAGCATGAAAAGAAACACGATTAAATGGAGAATTTTTAAATATAACATTATTGCTATCCTTTTATTAATAATCCTAGCTTCAGTTATCTTTAATATTGCAGTTCGAATATACATCGAAAATGATATATTGGAACAATTGCAAAAGATTGCAGCCCGCACAGAAGACACTGCGCTGAGAAAAGGACCTGATTTTTTTCTGGAGCCAAGAAGAAACATCCCTTCTCTGCTTCCTGATAATGATGGCATTGACATTTTGAAATATTATTTTATGCTTGATCGATCCTTAAGGGAGCCACTCTCTGTGTTAAACGCAGACTATATGCTATTGGACAAGAAAAAAAACATGATTAGCGTAACCCATGAGGGGATGCCAATTCCCTCACCGGAGCTGATTGTTCAAATTACAAATGAAATAGCAAAAACTGAACATATTAATCAGGAATCCTATATGAATTTCCAATTATCCGGTACGGAGTATATCGCTATCATCAAGCCCGTTTTTGATAAAAACTCCTTTGGTCTGGGCTGGATCGTCATATACTCCAGTCTTCAGAAAGTAAACCAGCTGCAGATAGGTATTAATATCATACTGCTTGTAATCCTAATTATTTCTGCGCTTATCATTGTGCTTCTTTCATCCATTTTGTCCAAAAAAATATCCGAACCTTTCTCCTCACTGAATCAGCATATAAGAGCTATAGCAGAAAGAAACTTTGATGCAAAGCTTCAGGTGCCTGTTGATGATGAACTACAGGAGCTGGTTAATAATATAAACAGCATGAGCGAAAAGCTTGAATCCTATGATAAGGCGCAAAAGACATTTCTTCAAAATGCATCCCACGAGTTCAGAACACCAATCATGTCTATACAAAGCTATGCCGAAGGAATAAAATATGATGTGGTGGAAAAGGATACTGCTGTAAATATCATTGTGGATGAATCAAAAAGATTAACAAGATTGGTAGAAGATCTGCTTTATTTATCAAGACTGGATTCTATTGAAGAAAACTACCATTTCAGCAATTTGGATTTTCATGACTTTATGAACAACTGCATAGAGCGCATGAATGGAATTGCTCTCAAAAGCAATGTCATGCTGACAATCAATGATGTAAATCAACCCTTTACAATACTTGCTGATGAAGAAAAACTGTCCCGGGCAATCAGTAATATTATCAGTAATTGCCTGCGTTATGCCGCAGCTGAAGTGAATGTTTCAGTGCAGCTCCTTGAGGAGGGTTATGTCAGATTGACTATAACCGATGATGGACCCGGCTTTGACGCAAATGAGCTTCTGAATATATTTGAACGCTTCTACAAAGGTAAAAAGGGCAACTTTGGACTTGGACTGGCCATTACAAAAAACATTATTGAAAGACATCATGGCAAAATCTCAGCCATAAATGCTGAAACAGGCGCACAATTTATAATTCAATTACCTACAGATTAAGCTGAATTATTCACATAAAAAAATGGCTGTGATCGCTCACAGCCATTTTTTTATGGTCTCCAGATATGCCAAAGGTGATTATTCTGTCCTCTTACAAAAACATCCAGTCTGTTTCCGCCCCACGATACTGCTGCAGGCTCAGAGGTCAATACGCCGTCAAGTGATTGCCATCCGCTCCAGCGGCTTCCATTCCAGGTTCTAAATAACAGCTGATTGTTTCTGCCCCGTGCGAAAACCTCCAATCGGTTATTGCCGGTTGAAGCAGCTGCAGGTGCTGAACTGATAGGTCCACCGCCTAAGTCTTCCCATTGACTCCAGCTTGAACCATTCCACCATTTATGC
>JARBTY010000065.1 GCA_029239935.1 Clostridia bacterium
AGTATCATCAATTGGAAATTTCCCTATCATAATGGCTAAATGTACTTTGAAGTCATAAGGAGGCATACTGATGTTTAAAGAAAACTACATAAGAGAACTCGCTAAATATGAAGCACTCATTGCAACAACGAATCATGTGACACAAGAATATAACGGGATTTATGAAAGATATGTAAATCCAGTCCTTACTAGAAAACATACGCCTCTTACATGGCGGTACGATTTAAACCCAGAAACAAATCCTTATTTTATGGAAAGACTCGGGATCAATGCCGTATTAAATTCAGGAGCTATTGAATTAAATGGTAAGTTTTATTTGGTGCCGCGTATAGAAGGACACGATAGGAAATCCTTTTTTGCAGTAGCAGAAAGCCTAACTGGTATTGATCAGTTTAGATTTTGGGATTATCCTATTCTTTTTGATGATACAGAAAAAGATGAAACCAACGTGTATGATATGAGGCTCACAAAACATGAAGATGGCTATATTTATGGTGTATTTTGTTCGGAGAGCAAAGATAAAGAAAACTTGGACTTATCAGCAGCGATAGCCCAAGCGGGTATTGTACGTACAAAGGATTTAAAAACATGGGAAAGATTGCCCAATCTGAGAACTCAGTCAGCACAGCAGAGAAATGTTATTCTTCATCCTGAATTCGTAAAGGGGCAATATGCCTTTTATACAAGGCCGCAGGATGGGTTTATCAGTACTGGAAGCGGCGGTGGTATTGGTTTTGGGTTATGTGAGGACATTACAAATGCCTTTGTTGAAAAAGAAACCATCATTAATACCAGAAAATATCATACCATAACAGAAGCTAAAAATGGAGCAGGTGCTGTACCTATTAAAACGGATAAAGGGTGGCTTCATATCGCCCACGGGGTGAGGAATACAGCAGCAGGACTCAGGTATGTAACCTATCTGTTTGTAACAGATTTAGATGAGCCTACCAGGTGTATTGCAGAGCCGTCAGGTTATTTTATTGCGCCTTACGGCAAAGAAAGAACCGGCGATGTCAGCAATGTTACTTTTATAAATGGAGTCATAGTGAAAGAGAGTGGGGCGGTTTATATTTATTATGCATCATCGGATACCAGACTGCATGTGGCAACAACAACAATAGATAAACTATTAGATTATGCTTTTAATACACCAGAGGATCCACAAAGAAGTGTCTTGTGTGTGAAACAAAGGTGTGAAATGATAAAAAGAAATTTGAAATTGTAAAGAGAGTAGTTGAAGAGCAGCTTTATTCCAAAAAAGAAGCAGTAACAGCATCAATTAAATAGGTCCAGCGCTAGAAGTCTATGTATCTTCTAGCGCTGGGCTTATTTATGTGAAAAATACAGATCATCTTTATACTTTATTTATGTCAACATAGCAAACATTAATACAATCTTAACGTCGAAAAGAGTAAAATAATAGCATATAAAAATTTAAGTAGGTGAAGATATGTCTATACTAATCATTGTTAGCTTATTGATTCCCATTATTTATCTTGGATACCTTCTATCAAAGTTAGATAAGTTTTTAGAAAAAGGCGGGTTTGTGATGAAGAAAGATGAAACATACCCTATTGCGATTGTATTAGGAGAGAGTAACCTTGCGAAACAAATGACTGAGCTTTTGGAGGAAAATAAGATTTCGGTATGGCCTTTAAAAGAACCGTTTTTGCTTGAACAGGAGAAGAGCTTTCAGTATATATTTGCATTATCAGAAAGTGATGCCGACAATATCGTATTATGTAAAATAGGGAAAAAATTATTTAATGTAGAACAAATAATTAGTTTTTGTAATGAAAGTAGGAATGAGAATATGTTTATAAATGAAAAAATCAGATACCTTGCTGGTGAAGATATAACAGCCCAGATGCTGTATCGGAGTGTATTAAAACAGACAGAGGTGCAGTCTTGTGAATAAGTACATAAGCATGTTGAAAACACTAAATTATCCGCAAATGATTGCACTCGGATATTTCTTTATCGTTATGATAGGCGGCTTGCTGCTCTCTTTGCCAATAGCAAGCCGCGACAATATATCTGTGGGATTTATTGATGCACTTTTTACAGCAACCTCCGCAGCATGTGTGACTGGACTTGTTGTTTTTGATACGTATACTCAGTGGTCGATCTTTGGACAACTCATTATCTTATTTTTGATACAAATAGGTGGGTTAGGTTTTATGACAATTATCACCATGTTTTCTTTTTTCCTAAAAAGAAAAATCGGACTTAGGGAAAGAGGATTATTGAGGGAAAGTATGAATACCCTACATATCGGTGGCATTGTGCGGTTGGTTAAAAGAATACTGATTGCTACGTTATTATTTGAGGGTATAGGCGCTATGGTATTAGCGATGAGATTTATACCAAAGATGGGAGTAACAGAAGGTATCTATAGAGGTGTTTTTCATTCGGTTTCAGCGTTTTGTAATGCTGGATTTGATTTAATGGGTAAATATGAGGAGTATTCATCTCTTACCCATTTCTCAGATGATATCGTTGTCAACCTGACAATCATGTTGCTAATTATCTTAGGGGGACTTGGATTCTTTGTATGGGATGATGTTATGAAAAATAAATATCATTTTAAGAGATATCAGTTGCATACAAAAATCGTTTTGACGACGACTGCCATTCTTATAGTGGCAGGAGCAGTGGGCTTTTACATTTTTGAAAGAAAAAATCTTCTTTCGGGAATGGCAATAGATGAGAAAATGATAGTATCTATGTTTGGATCTGTCACCCCGAGAACAGCAGGTTTTAATACTGTGGATATAGCAGCCCTTACTCCGGCAACCAAACTTTTGACCATGATGTTAATGTTTATAGGTGGTAGCCCGGGATCCACGGCTGGAGGAATTAAGACGACGACTTTAGCTGTTATTGCTATTTCATTATGGTCAAGTCTTCGTCATACAAAAAGTGATAACATATTTGGAAGACGACTAGAAGATAATGCACTCAAAAGAGCATCGGCGGTGGTGAGCGTCAATCTGATTATCATACTCATTGCTACGTTTTTAATTATTACAACAAATGTCGCTTTGTCCCTTGGGGATGTAATATTTGAGGTAATATCTGCAATTGCTACTGTTGGACTTTCAACAGGAATTACGGGTACTTTAAATACTTTTGCACAGATTATTATCATCTTGTTGATGTATTGCGGCAGAGTGGGAAGCCTTTCCTTCGCTCTTTTATTCACTGAACATAGAACGCCGTCATTTGTTCAGAGTCCGACAGAAAAAATAACTATAGGATAGAGGTAATTAATATGAAATCAATTTTAGTGATAGGCATTGGACGATTTGGAAGACATCTCAGCCGTAAGCTGATTGAGCTTGGAAATGAAGTCATGATTGTTGATAAAGATGAAGAAAATCTTGTGGAGCTTTTGCCTCTTGCGACAAGTGCACAAATAGGTGATTGCACGAAAGAAGAGGTTTTACGTTCACTAGGTATAAGTAATTTTGATTTATGTTTTGTATGTGTGGGAAGTAATTTTCAAAATAGCTTAGAGATTACAAGCTTACTTAAGGATTTAGGTGCAAAGTACGTTGTCAGCAAGGCCAGCCGTGATATTCACGTTAAATTTTTGCTGCGCAACGGTGCAGATGAAGTTGCGGACCCAGAACGCTATTTAGCAGAGAAGATTGCAATTCGTTACAGTGCTAATAAATTATTTGATTATTTTGAATTAACGAAAGATGTAGGGATCTATGAAATACCACCTGTAGATAGCTGGATAGGGAAAAGCATAAAAGAGGTCAATTTCAGAGTCCGGTATCATATCAGTATCCTTGCGACTAAAGTTGGCGACAAGATTTTGCCTCTACCGTCAGCAGATCATATATTTAAGGCGCATGAACATCTTATGGTTATGGGACACTATAATGACATAGAAAAAATCTTAAAGAAAATTAATTAAAACTGTAGTAAAATAGCCTTGGGAGGTGGTTGGGTGAAGAAGAAAGATTGGTTAAGCCTGTTGTTGATATTATTAGCTACAACCCTTGGTTCTATCGTTTTAAATAAACTAGGTTTAGGTAAAGAAAATATTTTAATGGTTTTTATGATTGGTGTCTTGTCAATAACTGCTTTTACAAGAGGGTATTGGTTAGGTCTTGTGTCAGCTGGTGTCAGTGTCATCATATTTAACTATTTCTTTACGGAGCCGATGTATACCTTTATCATTAATAGTGTCAACGATATGGCACTAATGTTATTTTTCCTTATAGCATCGATGATCTCTTCAAGTTTGACTGCAAGATTTAGGCAGCAGCTGCTTATTGCTCAAAGCAATGAGCAAACTGCAAAATTACTGCATGAAATTGCCCATGGTTTTCTTAATGTAACGAGTGAAAATCATATTATTCATCATGGGATACGCTATATCAGAGAACATATAGGCTGTGAAAGTATAGTTGAGCTATCTGAAAGTGGCCGAATCTATCCAAATCATCAAATGGTCTCTGAACATAATGAAAGCATGACAGAGCTGCCTATAACGGGAATTGCTAAAAGGATTGGGATCCTGAGGTTGTATGTTAAAAATGAAGCGTTGAATATGGAGCAGGCATGGCTTGTCAATGCAGTAGCAGCACAAATGGGGATTGCCTTAGACCGGGAGTATATCTATAATGAACGTGAAAATACCCGTATTGCAATGGAAAGGGAGCACTTAAAAAGCAACCTTCTAAGAAGTATTGGACATGATTTACGTACGCCGCTTGCCGGAATTGCAGGAGCAAGCAGTTATATTGTACAACGGGGTGAGAACCTTGATAGAAGAAGTATTGAACGTTTAGCAAAAGATATCAATGAGCAAGCAGAGTGGTTGACAACTTTGGTAGAAAATATACTTAATATGACCAGAATTGAGAATGATAAGTTAGAGGTTAATAAACAAATTGAAGTCATTGATGATGTGGTCAGTGAAGCAGTTACCCATGTTGTAGGATTAAGTAAAAGGCCTTTTAAGATTACGCTGCCTAAAGAAGTGATTGCCGTACCTATGGATGGCAAAATGATTGTTCAGGTTTTAGTCAATCTCCTAGATAATGCTGTTAAACACACTCATAAGGGTTGTCCTATTGAACTGTTAATCACTCAAAAGGAGTGCTATGTGGAATTTAATGTTGCTGATGGGGGAAGCGGAAAGGATTCTTTAATGGATGAGAATCTATTTGATGCTTTTGTGACAAGCGGAAAAACTGGACCTGATGGAAAAAAAGGCATTGGCCTAGGACTTGCGATTTGTAAAGCTGTCATTAAAGCCCATGGAGGCAGCATTACTACCGGCACATCCCATCTTGGAGGGGCGCTGTTTACGTTTACACTGCCATGTATGGAGGTAGAATGATGGAAGAGAATATTACGGTATTAATCATCGAAGATGATAAATATATTATGTCTTTAACAACCATGTATTTAAAAGATGAAGGCTATAAAACCGTTGAGGCAATCACGGGAAAAGAAGCTATTTCATTATTTTATGTCAATAACCCCGATATTATTTTGCTAGACTTAGGTTTGCCGGATATGGACGGGATGGAGATTATTAAATATATTAGGGAAAAAAGCAATGTGCCTATTATAGTTGTTTCAGCGCGGGAAGAAGAGAGGGAGAAGATTAAAGCCCTTGATCTAGGAGCGGATGACTATATGACAAAGCCTTTTCATATGGGAGAGTTACTTGCACGGATAAGAGTTTCACAACGCAAACTCAATAATATAGCAAATTCTACTAATATAGAAATTTTTACTTGTGACTACTTGACGGTGGATTATTCAAAAGGACTTGTATTTGTAGATGGAGAAGAAGTCCACTTAACACCAATGGAGTATAAGCTTCTTCGGCTGTTAATTAATAACAGGGGAAAAGTGCTGACACATAACTATATTCTTAATCAGATTTGGGGATATAGTGAAACAAATGATGCCAAAAGCCTTCGGGTATTTATGGCTAGTTTGCGCCGTAAAATTGAACGGGATACTGCAAGTCACCGATTTATCCTTACACAGGTTGGGGTTGGCTATCGCTTTGTAGAGAAATAACGATATTTTGTATAAAAGACAAAATTTTTAATAGCTTTACTTTGCCCCATGCCTGTAATAAAGTTGATTGTTCTATGATGAATGTCATTGCAAAAGAATCTAGTATTTCAAAGGCGTTAATGTTTCACTATGTTAAAAATAAGAAAGATTTTTTTCTATTCTTTAAGTTCCTTTTAAGAATGAATTAGAGCATCCATTTTATCAAATGTTCTAACTATAATATACAAGGATGAAGCAAAAGCTTTCTTCAACGGTGATAAATCAGCGGAAGAAGCTGCAGAGTTGATACAGGAAAGGGCAAATACCTATCTTGGAAAATAAGAAAAACTGCTGTATAATGGGGATACCATAAAGCAACAGAGAGTTTCGCAAAAGTATATAGGTGCGAACTGAAGATGATTTGTAAACTGAACGTCAGAGAATAAGCAGGGATGAAAAATGGAGATATTATGAATAAACGAGAGAGAATTAAAACAGTCTTTTTGTATGGCGTTTTCATATGTTATATACTTTTGTTAATTAAAATATTGTTCTTATCAAGAATTTCGCATTTGGAGCAGAGGTCAATCAATTTCATTCCTTTTTATAGTATAATGGCATATATATTTAGCGGATCTGCAGATATAAAAGCATTTGCTTTTGGTAATGTGGTTGGCAATATAGTTATTTTTATTCCCCTTGGCACCTATTTGTCATTATTCAAAAATGATAAAAAAGTACTAACCCATTTGTTGTTTATATTTATAGTGAGTTTGTTTGTTGAAATCATTCAAGGGCTTTTAGGCATTGGAGCATCAGATATTGATGATATCATGCTAAATTGTTTGGGTGGACTCATTGGTATTTTAGGGTATAAGTTTTTATTGTTTATATTACAAGATAAGAAAAAAGTACATGCTGCAATTACAATACTATCTGCTATCGGATTACCTCTTATATTATATTATTTATTCATGGTGAGAATGAGATTTTGAATATCTCGATATTTTTGTTTTACAGTACTATAATAATAAGTATTTAATCAGTAAAAAGGGATAGAACTTATGAGTATCAATATTTTGGTTGTAGACGATGAGCAGTCTATAGCAAACTTCGTTGAAGTTTACTTGAAAAAGGAAGGTTTTACACTATACAAATTTTATAACGATCAAGATACGCTCCGTTGTGTTGAGTCGGAACAATTAGAGCTTGCGATACTTGATGTCATGCTGCCGGATATTGATGGATTTACTCTCTGCCAGAAAATTAGGGGAAATTATAATTTTCCTGTTATCATGCTGATTGCTAAAGAAGAAATTGATAAAATTATCGGATTGACATTAGGTGCGAACGACCATATTACCAAGCCATTCCGTCCATTGGAACTTATTGCCTGTGTAAAGGTACAGCTTCGGAGATTTACCAAATATAATTCTTCAGATCCAAAACAGAAAGAACACTTGATTGCCTTTTCTGGCTTGGTATTGAATATGGATACCCATGAATGTACGCTGAATGAAAGAAAATTATCTCTCACTCCTAAAGGGTTTTCGATTCTTTGAGTCCTTTGCGTAAGTCGCGGACGGGTGGTAAGTTCGGAAGAATTGTTCCATGAGGTATGGGGAGATGAGTATTTCGCTAACAGCAATAATACTGTAATGGTGCATATCCGGCATATAAGAGAAAAAATGCACGACAGCATAGAGCGTCCCCAATATATCAAGGACAGTATGGGGGATGCAGACAAACTGGCCCGTGTATTCAATAACATCCTGAAAAACGCGATAGTCTACAGTTATAAAAACAGCGTCATTGATATTCTCGCTCAGCAGCAAGAAAAAATAGTGTTATAACTTTTACTAATCAGGGAAATCCAATCCCGCAGGCAAAGCTTGAAATAGTTTTTGGAAATTTTTACCAATTTGATTCTGCACGTCCCACAAACACCGGCGGAGCAGGGTTAGGTTTGGCAATCGCACAAGAAATTGTCACAGTTCACGATGGGAAAATCTCTGTGGAAAGCAACACAGAAAATACTACATTTACAGTAAGGCTTCCGTAAAATAGCGAAGAAAAGATTTATTCTGTTTCTGTGACTAAAATGATGCCAGCCATTGTTGCGATAGGGGATTACCATTCAGAACAGTATAATATTGCCGATGCATTAGCTGTATACAACAGTATAAGAGAAAAATAAGGTCTACATAAGGATGTATTAAGATTTTAATAAGTTAATTCGTTGTGCTAATTAAATTTAGAAATTAAAAAAGGGGGATAACTGGCGGTAAGGCTGACACGAATACCTGCATAATCATCGGTTCCGTAAATATCGGTAGTTCAATTTATCATACTACCAGACATCATAATTTTTGAAATATGATGTCACCATATGACTTTGAGGAAAAATCTATAATATAATTCATTCATAGAAAAAATTCGAGTTTAAATTGTCTTTTTTCTTAACAGAAGACCAATACATAAATACATGCTGTGTGCTCTTAGACATATTAAGTCTAAGAGCGTTTTTAATTTGGAAATAAATGTTTTTAAAACTGTGTTGACCACACTGGTCACTTGATATATAATGAGATATGACCGATGTGGTCATTTGTTTGTTTTCATTTATAAGAAGTGAGGTGGTTAACATCTATTCGAAGTTTTATAGTTTAGAACCAGAGAAACAAGAACGTATTATTAATGCAGCTACCAGAGAGTTTGCACGTAATGGTTATGAAAAGGCTTCTACAAACGAAATCATAAAAGAAGCTAATATATCCAAAGGGTCATTATTCAACTATTTTAAAAGTAAAAAAGAATTGTATTTATATTTATTTGAGTATATATCTAGGATTATAGATGAAATCTACAATGAAATAGACCTAAGTGAAACAGACTTTTTTAAAAGAATTAAAACAGTAGGGCTTATTAAGTTTAGGATCATGAAAAAGTATCCGCAAGCATTTAACTTCCTTAAGACTGTTGCTCATGAAGGAGCAGTCGAAGTAAAACCAGAGATTGATAAAATACGTCAATCGATTCTGAAAAATGGCTTTGATAGAATTTATGAAAATATAGATTTAACAAAATTCCGAGAGGATATTGATATTCAAAGAACGATGAATATTATTAACTGGACAATGCTAAGTTTTTCAGAAGAGCAGATAAGTCGTTTAAATTCTTTTGAAGATATCGGTATGGAACAGCTTAACGAATCGGACGCTTATTTTGACATTATGAAACGATGTTTTTATAAAGAGGGGGAAGAATAGTATGTTTATTGAGATTTCAAACTTGAAGAAAAGCTATACATCTGGCGTGATTAGAACTGAAGTTTTAAAGGAAATCGGAATGAAGCTTGATAAGGGAGAAGTCGGTGTCATTCTGGGACCATCAGGATCAGGCAAATCAACATTGATGAATATCCTCGGCGGTATTGACCGTGGGGATAGCGGTAAGGTCATGGTTGGCGAAATCGAGGTAAACAACTTAAGTGATAATAAGCTGACAGATTATAGACGGGAACATATCGGTTTCGTCTTTCAGTTCTATAACCTCGTACCTAACCTCACCGTTGGGGAAAATATAGAAGTCGTTTCCAACATCAGCAAATCACCCCTCAATACAGATGAAGTTTTAGCGGCGGTTGGGATGAAGGATAAAAAACACCGATTTCCAAGAGAACTGAGTGGTGGTGAGCAGCAGAGGGTATCCATTGCTAGAGCTATCGTAAAAAATCCAAAGCTTCTGCTTTGTGACGAGCCAACTGGCGCTCTTGATTATTTTACATCTCGCAGTATCTTACAACTTTTAGAAGAGGTGAACAAAAAATACGGTACAACGCTATTGATGATCACGCACAATGCTGCGATTGCCGCAATGGCCAATAGGGTATTTAGGCTTAGAAATGGAGAAATTGTAGAAGAAGTGGTTAATCAGATGACTGTTCCAGCAGAAAGGATTGAATGGTAATGGTGATTGATAAGAGAATAAAGCGTGTTCTAGTAGAAAATAAAGCACAGTATATCGGTCTCATTTTACTAACTATTTTCAGCTGCTTTGCCTTTACGCTAATGAGTCAATTTGCCAGCAATTTTGAGCGGATGGCAAATGAATTTCAAGAGGACTATATTCAGGAAGATGCGGCCTTTACAACAGACAAAAGCATCGGTAATTTACAGGAACTTGAGCATTTAGCAGGTGCAATGATTGAAGAAGGAAAAACAATTGACTATGCAGTATCAAAAGAGGTGACTCTGCGTATCTTTAGTCAAAATGACAGGGTTAACCTCACAGGAATTGTTGAAGGGAAAGCATTAGGTGAGAGAGGTGATATACTTCTTAGTCCAGTTTTCGCTGCTGCAAACAACTATAACATCGGCGATAAGCTGGAGATATTGGATAAGACCTTTACAGTTGTCGGGTTTATGGCACTGCCAAATTATATCTATCCCTTAAAATCAGAAGAAATGATGATGCCACTGCCTGGCTTTGGCACTGCAGTGATCAGCAAGGAGGATTTTGCTGCTTTTGAACAAGGAAATAGTTTTTACGCTGTAAAGTTCAACCAGCCTGCGGGGAATCCTAGAGATCAGTCAGCTAAGTTTAGAGAACTGCTGAAAAATCAAGGTATTGATATCGTAAAATGGACGGACATTGAAGATAATAAGAGAGTTAATATTGTCGCTGCAGAAGTTGACATTCTTAATCTTGTGAGTCAAGGGATACCTAATGCAATTCTTCTGCTGGCAGTTATTCTAATCAGTAACGTTATTAGGAGGCTTATCAAGAGTGAATCAGTGATTATCGGGGCCTTATATGCCTTAGGGTATAGAAGAAAGGAACTCTATCGTCATTACTTGACATTTCCACTCTTAATAGCCATTATAGGAGGCGTTATCGGGACACTATTTGGTATATTCCCTGTGCGTGCAGCGGTATCGTTCATGTTTAGTGCCTTCATTATACCTCTTACGGGCATCGAGATTAATCCAATCAGGATGATTATAGGTTTGCTGCTCCCTATTATCTTCCTCGGCTGCAGCGGCTACTTTGTCATACGCAAAGAGCTGAAGCATTCGCCAGTGGAACTGGCGAGAGGCAATAAAGAGAAGAGCAAGGTAAATTTTCTGGAGCGTATCATCAAGCTTGAAAAAATTAACTTTAATGTAAAGTTTAAAATCAGAGAACAATTAAGAAGTCTATCCCGACTTATTTTCCTGCTTTTTGGTGTTGCTGTAGCGGCAATGCTTTTACTTTGGGGTTTTACTCTTAAAAGTGGTTTCGATAACATGCTTACAGATAAAGGAGTGTATACTTTTGAGTATGAGTATAAGTTTGATGACCTACGTTATGAGCCGCTTCCAGCGGGAGCTGAACCCTTCGCGGCAGCATTATTTCTTCCAGAAGCTGACGCTAAAAATGATTTTTATGTTACTGGTATCATGCCAGACTCTGCAGAGGTTAACCTTGTAGATGAATCCGGCACTCGGCTAAGTACGAATCAGGTTATTATAACGAAGCCCATCGCTAACCAGCTGAAGTTAGTACTGGGTGATACCATAGATATTGTTAGAAAGCTGGATGGACGTACATTTTCAGTGAAGGTTGAAGCAATAGCAGATACTTATGCGGGCAAAATGATCTTTATGCCGCTGGCAGATTTTAATAAGAAATTTGAAAGACCGAAAGGAAGCTATAACGGAGCTTTTAGCAACGTGCTGCTTGATATTCTTGAAAACAAAGGCTACAGCGTAGTATCTTTGGAAGATAAGTTAACTGCAGTTAGAGAGGTTATTGAGCCTACACAGTCGATGATAGGAGGTCTGGCAATGGTGGCGTTTATCATCGGAATCATTGTCATTTATGTTGTAACCTCACTGATTGTTGAAGAGAATAAGAATATTATTTCACTCATGAAGGTTTTTGGCTACAAGAAGAAGGAAATCAATTCATTAATTTTAAATAGTTCAGCAATAGTGGTTGTGATTGGATATATTATCGGCATTCCGCTAACTTTTATAGGAATAGGGGTGTTAGTTCAATCATTGGAAGATAGCGTTGGTATGACGCTGCCCCCCCTTAAGATTGATATGCCATATGTTCTGCTTGGGTTTATTGTCGTGATGCTGACATATGAGCTTTCAAAACTGCTATGCAAGAAAAAAGTCAATTCAGTAACCATGAGTGAAGCTTTAAAAGCAGGAATGGAATAAAAAATCAAAACAACTGTCTTTTTAAGGACAGTTGTTTTGATGCGTGCACCCTGTGGGCGAAATCTAATGTGTGAAAGACAAAAATATATAGGGACAAAAAGAGAAATATATATTAAAATATAAAGCGATAGATAATAATAAAAGATAAATAATATATTTATATAAAAAACCATTAAAAAGGAGAATTAGAGATGAAATATATTGGTGTAGACTTAGGTGGAACAAATATTGTAGTAGGGTTAGTGGATGAAGAAGGGCACATTATTAAATCACATAACAGGCCAACTTTAAAAGAGAGAAGTATTGAAGAAATATTTGATGATATTATAGAGATGAGTCAGCTGCTTATTAAAGAGTTTGGACTAAACAGTGATAACCTTAAGGGAATTGGAATCGGTTCCCCTGGTATTGTAGACAGCAAAAATGGCATCATTATCTATGCCAACAACTTAAAAATAAAGGATTTTGATGCTGTAAGCTATATAAGCAGCAGAGTAGGTTACAAGGTATGCGTTGCTAATGATGCAGACTGCGCAGCCCTTGGAGAAGTTGTGGCTGGGGCAGCAAAAGGATGCAGTGATGCTATCATTTTTACATTGGGGACAGGTGTAGGCGGCGGCATTATTATAAATGGTAAGATATTCAGCGGCTATTTCCCAGGAGGAGCAGAAATGGGACACCAAATTATTGTGAGGGACGGCAAGCTTTGCAGTTGTGGAAATAAGGGGTGTTTGGAGTCATATGCATCAGCTACAGGGCTTATCAATATGGCATCAGAAAAAGCAGTGGAGCATAAAGAATCAACCTTGTATCAGTTGGTACAAGGAGATATGAGTAAGATGAACGCGAAGATTCCTTTTGATGCAGTAAGATGAACGCGAAGATTCCTTTTGATGCTGCTCAGGCAGGGGACACAGCAGCAAAAGAAGTGATTGAGGACTATATTGCCTATTTAGCGATAGGCGTAGGCAATGCTATTAATGTGTTCAAACCACAGGCCATCCTAATAGGGGGCGGTGTATCTAAACAAGAAGATAATCTCATTATTCCGCTGACTGCAAAGGTAAAAGAAAATATTTTTGGTGGGGACTTTAAAACTCAAATTAAAACAGCAAAACTTGGAAATGATGCAGGACTTATAGGCGCAGCCATGTTGTGTGCAGATTAAAACATTGTAAGCTTTTGGAAATCAGTTTATAATGTA
>JARBTY010000066.1 GCA_029239935.1 Clostridia bacterium
TCCTCTGCCTTCATTCTACTTTTTACAAGTTTGATAAGTTCTAAAGCAGCGGGAGATAAATATTTATTTTTATTATAAATAAGACTATAGGGATACACCAGTTGTTTCCCCTTTAGTCTTATTTCTCTTATAAGCCCAATATTAAGCTCCAGCGCAATAGCTGCCAAGGGAATAAGGGATACCCCCAGATTTGCTATAACCGCTTGTTTGATGGCATCTATATGTCCAAGATTCATCGTAATCTTTTTTGTGGAAAGATTGAATTCGTCTATAAAAGCCTTGACCGTGCGATAAAGCTGCGAATTGTTTTCATGAACAATAAACTGCATAGACTGAAGTTCCATAATGTCTACATACTTCTTTTTGGCATAGGTGCATTCCGTAGAAGCTGCAATAATCAATCTGTCCTCCATCAGTCTTTCAGCGTAAACACAGCTATTATAGCTCATATCCCCCCCATTTACTGCAAAATCCAATGCGCCTTCTTCTATAAGTCTAGCGATTTCATCGGTACTGGCTATATGTAAATTAATTTTCACATAAGGGTATTCTTTTTTAAATATGCCGATTATATGAGGTAGAATATAGGCCCCCGGCGTGTTACTTCCTCCTATGCTGATACTACCACCTATATACGCTCTTTTATTAATTAGTATTCCCTCTGCTTCTTCTACCAATCCCAATATCTTTTGTGTATAAGTAAAGAGAATCTGGCCATTTTCATTTAATACTACTTTATTACCTACCTTATCAAAAAGCTTAAGGTTCAGCTCTTCCTCTAATTTCTTAATTTGAATAGATAATGCCGGTTGGCTAATATGTAATAGCTCTGAAGCTTTCGTATAACTCTGATACATGGCAACACTGTTAAATAATTTCAGATAGTGCAGTTCCACTGCTTTCGCCCCTTTTAAATGTCTTTTCTAGGATATCTTATCATATCTGTTGCTTAAATAATCCATCGTTTCTAAAAAAATAGTATATATGTTATATATACTTATCTTTCATATTATATATTAGCATTATATAAAACTTCTTCCTATAATGAAAGAGACTTAAAAATCGTTTAAAATTTATCAACTAGGAGGAATGATTTATGAACATCCATTTTTCAATGTTTCAACTGCTATTGGGCGTATTTACTTTTATTGCTGCAGCCTATATTTATGTTAAAAATATCAGAAACGAACTGAGCTAAGGAGGCTTACGATGTCTTATTCACTTTTAATACCACTAGAAGTATTTGGTCTTGGTTTTGTCATCTCACTTGGTATGGCATTGTTAATCAAAGTTATGCTTTTTACAATTAGAAAATTTTCTAATGAAGCTGCTAAAGATCCAAGTGAAACCCATTAAATTTATATAAGCGTTAGGAGAATTTATGAATATACTGGATATTTTTCAAGGCATTTCTACTTTATTTATCCAAGAACCTAAAATTGCTATTTTCCGGCTTGCTCTTGTTGTATTAGGCATACTTCTAGTCTATATGGGCACCAAGGGTACACTAGAGCCCCTTATTATGATTCCTATGGGGTTTGGTATGTCAGCAGTCAACGCAGGCGTTCTTTTCTTAACTTCTAATACTACAGGCACTATTTTTATAGATCCGATGCTCAGTGATACTGATGCTTTAATGAGCATGCTTCAAATAGATTTTTTGCAGCCTATTTATACCTTTATGTTTAGTAATGGTCTAATAGCTTGTATTGTTTTTATGGGAATAGGTGTTATAACCGATATTGGTTTTTTACTTAGATATCCTTTTACAAGTATGTTGATTGCTATGTTTGCAGAACTCGGAACTGTTTTAACCTTCCCAATTGCAACAGCTATGGGCCTCAATTACGGCGAAGCTGCGGCAGTCTCTTTAATAGGCGGAGCTGACGGGCCAATGGTACTTTATGCCTCTCTAATGCTTGCTAAAGACTTATTTGTACCTATTACTATAGTGGCCTATCTTTACCTCAGCTTGACTTATGGCGGTTATCCTTACCTAATAAGACTGCTTATCCCCAAGCATTTAAGAGCTGCTACAGTAAAAACCAGTAACTTTCATAATATCTCTTCAAAGGAAAAACTGATTTTTGCAGTCATTGCTAATACAGTTTTATGTTTCTTGTTCCCAGTAGCAGCTCCTCTCTTTTTAAGCTTTTTTATAGGAATTGCTGTAAGGGAATCCGGATTAGATAAATATGCCAAACTAATTGAACAGGGTTTCTTATATACAGGTACTTTCTTTTTAGGACTTATGCTCGGTGTTCTTTGTGAAGCAAGCACTATTTTAAACCCTAAAGTTTTAATACTGTTGCTATTAGGTATGCTTTCACTGCTTATCTCTGGTATTGGTGGTATTCTTGGCGGTTATATCGTTTACCTTTCAAACAGAAAAAATTTCAACCCCGTCATAGGTATAGCAGGTGTTTCTTGTATTCCTACAACCGCCAAGGTGGCTCAAAAAGAAGTACATAAAGCCAATAAATACAGTTATGTTCTGCAATATGCAATGGGCGCTAACATCTGTGGAGTTATCACAACGGCTATCCTCACAGGTATTTACGTAACGCTCATTCCTTTAATTCCTTAAGCCGCTACCTATATCCTACAAATCCTAGCATAATAGGGTTTTAGGATATTTTTTCTAAAGACCCTTTTTCATCCATTTGATTTCCTCGCTTTCTCTAATCCATATTTCCTGATACGCTTTAAGGCCTTCTTCGAACCTCTTTGTATATCCTTTTCTAATTTTCTTTCTCCATAGTTGGTAAAAATCACCTCCAGATCATAATCCTCTGGATAAAGGTCTTTGGCTTTTATTTCCAGCTTGAGCTGTCTTTCATTGACCTCTATTACTGTTTTATTATAAAAGACTTTTATCTTATTAAATTTATCTTTTGGCTCATAAACAATGCCGCTTTTCCCATACTCCGTTAAATAGACTTTATCACCTCGCTCTAGACTTTCCCCATGCTTTTCAGCCACTGCATCAATAGATTGAGGTAGTCTGACTTTTGTCTGATTAACATGTTCTAGATTGTATGCCTTGTCTGATAAATACGCCTTGGCCCGCCTGAGTACATTTTCCTGTATGCCCATTCGTTTTGAAATCCAGAGAGCATTGCTCTCCCCTGCTTTACCTGTGATTAGCTTATAAAGCGGTTCCAATGTATCGCTGTCAAACTGCATGGCAGCGTTTTCAAAATCCGGATGACTGGCTGAAAAGTTTTTAATCTCTCCATAATGAGTGGTTGCTAAAGTAATAGCCCCTTTTTGGTAGACTTCTTCCAAGATGGCTATGGCTAAAGCTGCCCCTTCATTTGGCTCCGTACCGCTGCCTATCTCATCAAACAAAAGTAAAGTGGATTTATTGGTTTGATTGATAACAGCTGCCAAGTTTTTGACATGGGATGAAAAGGTGCTTAAGGCATTTTCTAAGCTCTGATCATCTCCAATATCCACAAAAATGCGTTCAAACACAGAAAGCTCTGTGCCTTCTTCCGCAGGCACGTGGAGCCCTGACTGCATGGCTAATGTCAAGAGCCCTATGGTTTTTAGTACAATTGTTTTGCCGCCTGCATTAGGACCTGTGATAATAAGGGATCTAAAGTCTTTACCTATCATAAAATCCAGAGGGACCACTGTGCCTTTAAGCAAAGGATGCCGACCTCCTTTTACCATGATTTTGCCATAATCATTAACTCTAGGTAGTGTGCCGTCTATGGTCTTGCTATATTTGGCCTTGGCAAAAATCATATCATATTCACCCATAATCTCAATATTTCTCTTGATGACAGCTGCATGTTCTAATATAAAACCAGTTAAATAAGTCAACACTTTATATTCTTCTATTGCTTCTTCTGATTTTAAAGCCAAAAGCTCCTGGGTGTGCTTGCTAACTGTACTAGGTTCAATAAAAACGGTTGTTCCCTTCGGTGAAATCTCCACCACTGTCCCTGCCACTTGATTTTTATAGGCTGCTTTAATAGGTACAGTGAGTCTATCCTGCCTTTTACTGATGAAAAATTCCTGAATATATTGCTTGTTTTGACTGCTCTTAAGAAACTTATCTAACTTGTCTTGTATTTTGTCTTCTGCCAGAGCAATATGTCTGCGTATCTTTTTGAGTTCACTGCTTGCCTGATCATCTACCCTATTGTTACGAATAGACCTTTCTATTTCTCCTTCTAATGCCTTTAATTCCTCTATACCCTGACTATAGCTTTGAAGTGTAGGCGCATAAGCTATCTTATCTTTCATATAAGTTTTGATCTTACTGCAGCCTCTTAAAAATGCTCCTGTATGGCCTAAAAACTCTGCTTCAAGTATGACTCCCTTTTCTGCCCGCTCTATAATGTCTTCTATATTCATAATCCCTTGTAGGGGAACAGTGCCTGAATAGTCAATCAGTGCCCTGCCTTCGGCAGTTTCCTTAAGCCTCTTTTCAACAACTGTCTTATGAGCGCTTGGCATCATTCGATCGATTAGCCTTTTTCCTAAACTGCTTACGCAGTACTCTCTTACATTATTTTTTAACTCATTGTATTGTAACTTTTCTAAAGTTTGAGTATTCATAGTCGTAACAGCTCCTTTTCTTACCGATTCTTATCATTATATTTCCATCTATCTTAAAGATACAGAGCCTAATAGGCAGATAGATTGTTTAGGACGTTTTTAGACGCCAAAAAAGCTGCGTACAATCGACGCAGCTCAACTAAACACAATTTGTATTCACATTTTGTGTGTTTTCTTTGCGGTTTTGTATCTTCATAGACTTGTAAACCAATCCATCACAAATAAAGGGATATTTTCCCTTTTATTTTACAGATCTTGTTTACACTATTAACTTAATCTATTGAGATACTACCCAGCTCATCAAACACCTCTTCTATTTTTACTATCTACCTATTTAATGGGTATTATATACCTTCTTAATCTGTGTGTCAAATACATTTAACATTCTATTATTTATCTGATTTATAAATCCATACAGCCTACTACCCAAAAGTGATTACAGCTTTTATCAAAATCTATTATGAGTACACTAGGAGATACCCTGCTGAACCGATAAGCGTTTTGACGAGGCATGATAATCATACTTGTACTTTGCGAAAAATCTATACTGCCGTCCAAACCTGTACGATTGCAAACAATAAGTGGTAGGCCCGTCTCTGTTGATCTTTCCTGCCATTCCTTTGTTACATCCCATTCAACCTCGGGCCATGCCGTCCCTGCCAGAAGTATTTTCGCCCCCATCTTTTGGTTCTGATAAGCAACATCTTTATAGCAAAGATCTTCACCAAGTAAAAATCCTGCTGCAATGCCTTGTATTTCTTTTACAACTCCATAACTGCCACAAGATTCCCATGCCATATCCTTTGCAGTATTCACATGTATTTTTCTGTAGGTTCCCTGTATATACCCATGTTGATCTATATACACCAGCGCATTATATAGCCTCTGTGTTCTCAAATCTCTTTCTGGAAAACCTATCATAAGATTCATATTATAGGTTCGTGCCACTTGTTTTAAATCACAAATAAATTCATTTGGAAAAACAGGAATGCTGTGAGCATCTATTGTATTAAAAAATGTATACCCACTCTCTGCCAATTCTGGCCCCACAGCTAAATCGGCTTCATAACCAGCTGCAATGGCAAGTGCACTTCTTATTTGACTTCTATTAGAGGATACCTCTCCACCCTTTGGTGCAATATGGAGTAAAGCAATGCGTAGCCTATTATTTTTTTTAGTTTCCAACATCCATCATTCCTTATTTTTACAATACTGGTGTCCATCAAGGATATACCGTTTTGTATATAATATGCTGGTAAACTGCCTTTGTATAATGCTTTATAAAGTTTAATCTATTAATTTATATCGCCTCAGTTCATCTTTTAGCAGCTTAAGATGTCCTTCCTCCATTTCCACAAGAGGCATACGGCATGAACCTATATTAAATCCCATCAGGTTTAAAGCTGCTTTTACAGGAATAGGACTGGTTTCTATAAATAATGCTTTGATTAAATCCAGTGTCTGAAGCTGAAGACTTAAACTCTCTTTGAGATCCCCTTCAAAAAACTTTTGGGTAATACTCTGCGTATCTCTTGGTATGATGTTGGCCATAACTGAAATGACTCCCATCCCCCCCATACTTAAAAGCGGTAAAATATTTGCATCTTCCCCTGAATAAACAGCAAAGTCACTGCCACAAAGTTTTACAATCTCTCCTACCTGAGAAAACTGACATTCTTTAATCCCTACGATATTTTCAATCTCCGATAATGCTTTGACCGTTTGGGGAGAGATATTTAGATTGGTTCTCGCCGGTACATTGTAAAGAATCATTGGAATAGTAATGCTCTCTGCTATCATTCTAAAATGCTCATACAAACCTTTTTGTGTTGTCTTGTTATAATACGGCGTCACACACAATACCCCATCGCAAGCCACTTTCTGCGCAAATTGACTAAGTGCTATGGCATGCTGTGTATTGTTGCTGCCAGTCCCTGCAATAACTGGGATACGTTTATTCACTTTTTCTACTGTATATTGAATAGCCGCCTTTTGTTCCTCGCTGGACATGGTACTGGCTTCCCCTGTGGTACCACATACCACAATGGCAGCAGTTCCCTCTTCTATTTGAAATTCAATCAATTCACCTAATTTATCAAAATCAATGCCTTCTTTAGTAAAAGGAGTGATAATCGCTACAGCTGATCCCTTAAAAATATTTTTTTTCATCATTTCTCCTCTTTCTGATATTTCATTATCTACTATCAGTATATACTCATTTTTTGCTTATAATATTGCATATATTGTTTATTGTATTGCAAAAGATGCTATAATAATTTAAAACAAAGAAAGGAAGTGTCGCCATGGCTTCTGACGAGATAAGTCTGGATAAAAAAAAGGGCTACCTAGAGGAAGATTTTCTTTTCTTCCATCTGAAGGATGCCCGCTATTTCGATTTTCAGTTTCACTATCATGACTTTCATAAACTTGTCATTTTTTTATCGGGTGATGTCACCTATTTGATAGAAGGAAAGTTTTATAAATTAAGACCTTGGGATATGCTCTTCGTTTCTAATACTGACTTTCATAAAGCTATTATTTCTTCTCACTCAATGTATGAACGCATTATCCTATGGATCAAACCTAGTTTTGTTGAAAAATATACCTATGAAACCTGCAACCTTTTAACTTGTTTTGAAGAAGCTTCAAAATTTAGAAACAGTTTACTGCGCCTAGATAGTTCTTCTCAAAAAATCCTTAAGCCCATCTTAGCAAAACTTGAAAAGGCCTCGAAAGATACAGGCTTTGGCAGTGACATCCTTAAAAATGCCTCTTTCCTGGAACTTATTGTATGGCTCAACAGACTTTTTCTAAATAGTGAAGAAAAAGAAAATATAGTTGATATTGCTTATGACACACGGATTCAGCAGGTATTAAATTACATTAACGCCGACCTTAAAAAAAGTTTATCTATTGAACACCTGTCCAACCAGTTCTTTCTTAATAAATATTATCTGATGCACCTTTTTAAAGAGCAGACTGGTTACTCCATTCACCAGTATATACAGAAAAAAAGATTGTTGCTTGCTTCTTTACTGCTCAAAGAAGGCAAACAAGCCACAGAAGTTTGCTCCTCCTGTGGCTTTGGTGACTATTCTAGTTTTATACGGGCCTTCAAAAAGGAGTTTGGTCTTTCTCCTAAAAAGTACTATGAATCCAGCTTATAGGGTTAAGAGACCTAATGCTGATAAAACAGAGGTCACTAGTATGGCAACAATACACATTGGTGCAATATACTTGATCATCACTGTAAAGACTTTTTCTCTTTTAAAATCAGAAGAGATTTTGATTTCATCAGAGATTACTTTTACCTTGATAACATACCCTATGAAAATACAGGTCAGTAATGCACCAATAGGCATAAGTACTGCATTTGTAATAAAGTCCATAAAATCCAAAAATGGCATATTTAGTATTTTAAAACCACTCCAAATACCATTTCCTAAAGAAGAAGGTATGCCAAGCACAACTGCTGTAACAGCCACTAAAATAGAGGCTTTCTTTCTTTCTAACTTAAACTGGTCACACACTGTAGAAACAACTGCTTCCATAAGAGATATAGAAGAAGTAAGGGCTGCAAAAAGTACAAGTAAAAAGAATACACTGCCTACTAGAGTGCTCATACCCATCGTATTAAATACTTTTGGAAGGGTTACAAACATCAGTCCTGGACCAGCATTAAGTGCTGCTTCATCTCCGCCTGAAAAAGCAAATACAGCTGGTATAATCATAAAACCAGCCAATATCGCAATCCCTGAGTCAAAAAGCTCTATCTGTTTTACTGATTTTTCAAGATCATCATCTTTTTTCAAATACGATCCATAGGTTATCATAATACCCATAGCCAAAGATAAAGAATAAAACATCTGACCTAGCGCTGCTAATACTGACTGTATAGAAAAACGTGAAAAATCAGGTATTAAGAAATACTTTACACCTTCCATTGCTCCAGGCAGCGTAACAGAATAGATTGCCACAATAACTGAAAGAAGAATCAGCACTGGCATTAATACCTTACTGGCTTTTTCAATCCCATCTTTTACACCTTTTAAAACAACCGCTAATGTCGCTAAAACAAATAAAATCTGCCATAGAACCGGTTCTACAGGTGAAGCAATAAATCCTGTAAAAAATGTATCTTGCGCTGCACTTGCTTGTCCTCCTGTTAAGAAAGTAACGAAATATTTAATCACCCATCCGCCAATAACACTGTAATAAGGCAAGATTAAAAAAGCTACAAGTGATGCTATAACACCTATAAATCCATATTTCTTATTGAGGGCTGTGTAAGCACCAATTGGGCTTAATTGGGTTTTTCTCCCTATTGCAATTTCTGCTGTCATAATCGCAAATCCAAAAGTTACGACAAAAAAAACGTACATTAGCAAAAATAATCCCCCGCCGTACTTTGCTGCCAGATATGGGAACCTCCAAATATTCCCAAGTCCTACAGCTGATCCTGCTGCTGCCAGCACGAATCCAAGCTTACTCGAAAACTCACTCCTGTTGTTCATACTTATCTCCTTAATCTAGTAAAAATTTATCAGCTGTTATTATAACATTAAATAATGAATTATCAAATACTTGACAAGGAGAATAGTTCACATAAATCATTTGTCAAATAAGTCTTTTTATTGACTTTCATAGGGTGTAGCTCTTGCTTCAAAACTCAAAAAAATTCTCATTTTGATAATTTTCGAGGTGTTATAACCCTACCATTGTGACTCCTTTAGAGGTAATACTTTCAAAATCCTCTATAAAATCCATAACCGCCTTATCTGTTAAAGGATGGTAAAGCAGCTGTTCTATCAGCTCTGGTGCTATGGTTACAGCTGAAGCTCCTTCTTCTGCCAGCTTTAGAATCTGTTCTACATTTTTGAAGCTGGCTGCTAATACCTGTGCCTTACTATTCATACCTCCTAATATAGTGTGAATAGCCAAGGCTACCTGCACACCGTGAGCTCCAATCATATCCAATCTGTTAACATAAGGTGCTACGAATGCGGCACCTGCCTTTGCTGCTATTACAGCCTGCATAGGGGTATAGACAGCAGTAGCTGTTATATGTACATCTCGTCTATTTAACTCCTTCATGGCTTTTATACCTTCTTGGGTTACAGGTATTTTGATAAAGAGCTCTTTTCCAAGTTTTTCTCTCATATACTCAGCTTCTTTTATCATTTCCTCCGCCTTTTGAGATAACACCTGTGCATGCAGTGTCATGTCATCTCCTATAACGCTTTTTATGCGCTTAAGCTGCTCCATAGGATGAGCTTTTTCCCGTGCCAAAAGCGTGGGATTGGTGGTCACGCCATCTACTGGAAATTTTGTCACAATTTCTGTTATAGCTTGTATGTTTGCTGTATCAATATAAATCTTCATAAATCTTTCCTCCTTGTATTCAATCATAATTTTGCCAGTTCATCGTAGGCATTAACCAGGGCATGGTAACACGATTCAAAAACAGGGTATATTGTTTTATATTTTTCTCTGTTTTCTGTAATAGGCTCAAGCTGATTTTCTACCTTGAGAAACCTATGAATGGCTTCAAAGTTTTCAAATAGTCCTGCTCCAACCCCAGCCGTTATAGCTGCTCCCATAGAAGTTGCCTCTTCTAAATAATTAGGTTTTAAAATCGGTATGCCATAAATATCTGCCATCATCTGCCGCCATAATTCGCTCTGTGCTCCCCCACCTATAACCAGCATCTCTTTGATAACAACATGCTCTCTAAAAGCTTCTAAAATAGTATTAAGATTGAAAATAACCCCTTCTGCTACCGAACGAAACATATCTTCCCGTTTGCTTTCCATCTTAAGTCCTATAAAGGCCCCCCTTGCATTCACATTCCATCTAGGGCTTCTTTCTCCTAAAAGGTATGGTAAATAAATAATCCCATTGGCTCCTGCCGGGGACTGTCTAACCTTTTCGTTAATAAGATCATACGCACTTACTCCCTTGTCTTTAGCCTCAATATTTTCATGCAATGCCAATTCCCTTTTTAACCAACTGTAAGACGCCCCTGCTGCCTGCATGGTTCCACAGGGCATGATAAGTCCTGGAATAATATGCGCAAAATTGAAGGTCCTCATTTTTTCGTCATAAATAGGCTTACTGGTGGTCATGGCAATCCATGCAGAAGACCCCATACAACTATAGGTATCTCCTTCATGAATGCAGGCGGCTCCTATTGCTGCACAGGCTCCATCTCCTCCCCCCATGACAATAGGGGTTCTGGCACACAATCCGGTCTCCTTGGCCGCTTCCATTGTCACCTCGCCTATAATGCGTGTTGAAGCAGCAAGTTTAGGAAATTTATCTATTTCAAGTCCTGCCGCCTTAATGATTTCCTCTGACCAAGTCATCGTCCTCAAATCTAGCGCATTGGTCCCTGATGCATCAGAGTAGTCTGTAGCAAAACAGCCCGTTAATTTGAATATTATATAATCTTTACATAGCAGCATTTTATAAGTCCTTTGATAAATATCAGGCTCGTTGTTTTTAACCCACATGAGTTTTTCAATACTATAGGCCGGACTGGGTCTATGACCCGTTATCTTATAAAACCGTTCCATTCCTATTTGTTTTATAAGCTCCTCCGTTTCCTTTTCTGCTCTTTGATCTGCCCAAATAATAGCTGGACGCAGCGGTAGTCCTTTATGATCTACACATACACATCCTTGCATCTGCCCACTGAAGGACACTGCTGCAATAGTTTTGGGATCTATAGCCTCTACTATAGCTTTTGTCGTCTCTGCCACAGCCCTCCACCACATATCCGGATCTTGTTCTGCCCAGGTACTATTAAAAAAGTTGGTATTATAATTGTAGACTGCCTTTTTAACCAACTGTCCTTCTGTTGTATATAAGGTTGCTTTATTCCCAGATGTCCCTAAATCATGGGCCAATAAATATTTTTTCATACGCTCCTCCTTGTCTCGGTTTTTTCTCTTTATAAAGGCGTTATAAATTAACCTGCGTTTCAACTACAAATAGATTTCTGTCTCCTCTGTATTTTGCAATTGTATACTCAATTACTTGCTCCTTACTGTTAACTGCAGTAGTTCTAATAATTTGAATAGCATCCCCTTTCGTGATTTTGAGACTTTTGGCAGTTCCCTCCCCTGCCACTACCGCTTCTATAGTTCTTTTTGCTTTAGTAATTCTTGTTGCTGGATACTTGGACAAAATCTGATACAGGGATTCTTCCCGCATATTATGCTCCAGTACAAAGGCACATATTTCGTAAGGCATATAGGTCTTGGCTAGCACAATAGGTTCTGCATCAATAAGTCTCAGCCTCACGAGTTCAATGACCTTGGCCCCTTTTTGAAGACCTAATTCTTTAGCTATAGCTAAATTAGCTTTTGTAATATGAAAAGTTATGACTTCCGTCGTAGGATTCATCCCTATTTTATTCATCTGCTCTTTATAAGTCTCTATCCTGTTAATATACTGCTGTGTAATCTTTGGTTTTGAGACAAAGGTGCCTTTTCCCTTCTGCCTCGACAAATAGTTTTCATTAACTAATTCTGTCATTGCTTGACGAACAGTTGCCCTACTGACTTGATAACTATTCATAAATTCATTTTCTGTAGGCAGGCAATCACCTGCCTCTAACTTACCGCTCAAAATTTCGTTTAATATAATTTCCTTTAACTGATAATATAATGGTATAGGTGTATCTCTTTTTAATAAGCCCTTTAAAAGCATTTACAGTCTCCTTTCTTTAAATAATAACTAATAAGTGATATAATTTATCATAATGTTATAATATCATAATGTCCGTACATTTAGTATAAAACTAACCTTATCTATATGTCAACCTTACAATTTTTATTCCCCCAAATGTCTCTACCTTACTATTTGCACCGCTGTCCACCACCCGCAGCAGGCTGCTTTTTTAGCGTTCCCACTTTTTCCACAGCTTTTCTGCAGCCTCTACCGCCACTGGATCAAATTGTATGCCTTTGTTTAAGATGATCTCTTCCATGCAGTCATCCCATGACATGGCCTTCCGGTAAGGTCTAGCCGAAGTCATTGCATCAATACCGTCAGCAAGGCCAATAAGCCGTGATCCCAAAGGAATCTTATCTTTTTCAAGCCCACTCGGATAACCCTTCCCATCCCATCTTTCATGGTGGTGAAAAACCATCTTGGCAATCTTATGGAGCTGTTTGGATTTATATAAGATATTATAACCAATCTCTGGATGCCTTTGTATCTGTGCCCACTCATGAGGTAAAAGCTTCCCTGCTTTATTCAAAATGTTTTCTGGTATCCCCATCTTCCCTATGTCATGTAAATGCGCTGCAATATGTATATCTTCAAGCTTTGATCCTTTTACGCCTACCACCCTTGCCAAATCAAAGGTCATATCTGCTACCCTTGAAGAATGTCCGCTGGTATACATATCCTTTGCTTCTAATGCAGCTGTTAAACACTCAATAACATCATGCAGATGCTGTGCCCTAAAAGCTTTAGAGAGACGATAAAACATCATTTATCCCCTCCTATGTCTATCT
>JARBTY010000314.1 GCA_029239935.1 Clostridia bacterium
TATAGGGGTGGTGGAATGGTGGATTATACATTTAATGCCCTATCCATCAAAATATATGGTAGAGCAACTTTGGTTGCTGCTGGAACGAGTCCAAATGGTTCACCAGTGATAGAATTAGGTATCTATAGGTATGCAAATACATAAACCTGATCCCACATCTAATCCTTTCACTCGCGAGAAACTGACATCCAACCTGCTCGGTTCAAAGAATGCGACATCTAATCTGCTCTGTACACTTCAAATTTGTTACCATGGAGATATTCCCCAGGAACAATAAAAAAGGGATTTTTGAGTTTCAGCTCTTGGCTGTAAAATCTAAAAATCCCTTTATATTGGCTTTTTTCTATACTTACTTGTCCACTCTTGACATCAATACCACTGTCTCCACAATCTGGTATCCCCTTGGCGGCGTGGTATATTTCAGAAACAGTCGCCAGTATAGACCATTTTTTCGGCGATTCGGCGCCTGCAATTCGCTTTACAATTCAAGTAAATTGTAAGCAATAAAACCTTCAAAAGCGTGCTGATCTCTTGAAGGCTTTATTCAATACAATTTCTCATCGGGCGTGATACTGTTGATGTAATTGCTCTGTCAATCTGCATCTTTTTTAATAGCCTCGGTCAAGATCTGCTGTTGTGCCACGCTGCAAACAGTATATCATGGCAGATAATGAGAACTTACTATTTCCGTGACGATTTTCACCATCCTGGTAAGAAAATAACCCTTGGAATCTATGAATCTATGAATTTTTCTATTACTCTCATCATCGATATTTGTTACTAACGCCACCTCATATCTCTGGTGTTTTTTTCCGCGAATGACAGCTCATTATCTGTTTTGCTCATCAATGCTTTTATCACCAAGCGACTCATATAGTGCATTATTATATTTTTGCCGGTTTTGTTCCACAAGATATCTTAAAAAATCTAAATCATTTGTAGCACAGTTCACTGTATCTAATACTAAAAATCCCTGGAATATAAATATACGCTACTATATGCTTTTCCCCCACTTTTTCAATTCAATAAATACCGATTCCAAAAGCTTCCCTTTATCCGTCAAACTGTACACAACTTTAGGAGGAACTTCAGGATAAACCTTACGTTTAACAATGTGACTTTTTTCAAGCTCCTTTAATCGTAAGGAAAGGACCTTAGGGCTCACTCCTTGTAATGATTTTAATAATTCGCTGTATCGCAGGGGGCCATCAATTAGCAGGTCACGGATAATTAAAAACGTCCACTTACTCCCTATAATATCCAATGCTTTCTCAATGGGACACGATTCACCTGCTTGACATTTCACTAATTTTTCTTCCATACAATCACCTATATTCCTCAATTCTATCCTTTAGGAAATAATGTGATAAAAATATCACTACTTCCTAAAGTATAGTATATATTATATAATATAAATAGTGCAAGGCCTTGCAACATAAATTAACGATAGAAACGGGTTGAACAAATAATCAGTAAATGTTTGAAAGGAAGTGATTTTATGAAATTATTTCAGGAATATGAAATGAAAGGTTTGCGTATTAAAAACAGAGTCGTTATGCCGCCAATGTGTATGTACAAAGCTACCAGCAATGGTATCGCAAACGAATTCCATTATACACATTACTCTACCAGAGCCATCGGTGGTGTGGGGCTTATCATATTTGAATCAACGGCAGTCAGCCCGGAAGGTAGGATAACCGGTAATGATCTGGGCATCTGGGACGATGAACACATCCATGGCCTGAAAAAAATTGTTGATGCATGTAAGGCCTATGGAGCAAAAACTGCTTTGCAAATTAACCATGCAGGCAGGAAAAGCACTGTTGAAACCTGTGACATTTTGGCTCCAAATGCAATACGATTCAGCGAAGATTATAGGGTTCCAACAGAACTGACCGTAGAGCAGATAAAAAAACTAGTTTTGGATTTCAAAAAAGCTGCGCAAAGGGCTAATGAAGCAGGCTTTGATGCCCTTGAAATACATGGTGCCCACGGTTATTTAATTCATCAGTTTCTGTCTCCTCTTACCAATACGAGAACGGATCAATACGGCGGAAGTCTGAAAAACAGAATACGATTTTTAAAGGAAGTTCTTGAAGTAGTTAAGGCTGTGTGGCCTGATGAAAAGCCTGTTTTGTTAAGGGTTTCGGCCAGCGACTATGAACAGGATGGTATTGATGCAAGCCAAATGGTCCAGATTATACATGAGATTAGAGATTATATAGATATTGCTCATGTCAGTTCGGGAGGGTTACTTCCAAGCAAGGTAAATGCCTATCCAGGCTATCAGGTGCCCTTTTCAGAGAAAATCAGAAATGAGTGCAGCATCCCGACAATAGCCGTAGGATTGATTAAAGAAGCGGATCTGGCAGAAGAAATACTGTCAAACCAGAGGGCTGATCTGGTAGCATTGGGCAGGGAACTTTTAAGGAATCCCTATTGGGTATTTAATACTGCCGCAAAAAATAATGATGATGGGTATATTCCATCCTCTTATAAAAACGCATTTTAATAGATTTTAAACTTTAAAAGTCCAATTCATGGCACAATAAAGGACTATTGAATCGATAGTCCTTTTCCTTGCTGGTGGGGGTGGACCATGCTCCACCAAATCCCTGAATGAAAGCATCAATTCCTCCAACATAGAAGACGCCCGGGCACCGGAAGGGTAAGAGGATTCCACTCATAAGTCCAACGTCGCGGATGCCGGTGTTGGTTTCCAGTCCGATGGTTGAGAACACCTTGCTCATTTATATACCTCCCATCAAGGGACCGCTGTATCCAAGATTGAGAGGGTCGGTTTTCAGCTCTTTCTCCAGATTAAGGGAGTAGTTTGATATCAGTGAAGAATTGTGGTATAAGCTTACTTTTATCTCTTTATCACCAAGTTATAGAGTGTTGTTTTATGAGATTCTGGAAAAGCATAATCCTAAATAATAATAGAATTATTGGCTGATTCTTACCTTGCTTAAAGATGTTATCTTGAGAGTCATCCTGAAAAATACCGAATGTCATCTATAAAATACCAAAAAAAATCGGGTTCAAAAATGCAGTTTTTGAACCCGATTTTAGCTCATTTTTTGTTCCAAAACTACTACATATAGTGATTGACCTGTCTCATTTGCCCTTCAAACCACTATTTGTCATCAGAATTATGCTCTCCACATGCCTTGTAGCGGTGATAATGATGCCGCATGAAGCTGGTAGCCCCTTGGCGGCAGGGTATATTTTCAAAAGATTGCTTTTTCAACCTCAAAATTTTGAA
>JARBTY010000067.1 GCA_029239935.1 Clostridia bacterium
TATGGCGACTGGGCTGTGCTTTTTACCCGCATCATTCCTCTTACCCGTACCTATATTTCAATATTTGCCGGCATCAATCATATGCCTTTGGGACAATTTATACTTTACTCTTCTGTTGGAATTGCTTTATGGAATTTGATACTCATCAGCCTTGGCTTTTATATCGGCGACAATTGGCTCCTTATAAGTCAGCTTATCAATACCTATACCCATTTGATTGCAGTGCTTCTCCTGATAATTGTTTTCTCCTTAATCCTTAAGAAAATACTTCTTACTCCTAAAAAATCATAATCAAGGTTGAGTTTATACCCTCAAAAGATTATAATCATCTTGAACTCATTTTTTATTAAGATTATTTTATACCAAAGAGGGTGTACCGATGTTAGATAAAAAAATAGGACTTATTGTAGAAGGCGGTGGTATGAGGGGGGCTTATACAGGGGGTGTACTGGAAGCATTCAGTGATAAAAACCTTCAATTTCCTTATATCATCGCAGTATCAGCCGGTGCCAACACCGCCTGCAGCTATATATCTAAACAGCCAGATCGTAATAACAGGATTTATACGGAATGGATAACGGACAAACGTTTCCTTCATTTTACCAATGTTTTTAGAGAAGGCAGTTATTTTGGCATGGATTTTCTATTTAACAAACTTCCTTTAGAGTTAGACCTTTTTGACTTTGAAACCTTCAAAAATGCCCCTTTAACTTTCAAGGTAGGCACCACCCATTGCCAAACTGGTGAGCCTGTTTACTTTGAACCCCAAAACACTGTTAAAGAATATGATGCCAATCAAATCCTCCGTGCCTCCAGCAGTTTGCCAGTTATATCAAAAGCTGTGCAAATCAACGGCCATGACTATTTAGACGGAGGTATTACCGATCCCATTCCTCTCCAGCAGTCTATTAGAGATGGCAATACACACCATGTTATTATTCTTACCCGCAATACGGGATATCAAAAAACATACTCGAGAACGCTTTATCACTTATCCCTCATACACTTAAAACATTATCCCAAAGTCGTAGAAAAGATTAAAATGCGGCATGAAAAATATAATCAGACCCTTAAAGATATTGAATTGCTTGAGCAGCAAGGACTTGTTTATGTCTTTAGACCCAAAGCACCGCTAGCTATCGATCGTTTTGAAAAAGATTCTTTGAAACTCAAAGAACTTTACAAGCAAGGCTACGATGAAACTTCTCAAAGTTGGGTTTCCTTTGAAAATTGGTTAGCTACATTTTAGACGATAAAGCAGATAAACCTCCGGTTTATCTGCTTTATTTTATGATTATGGAATATTTTGTTTAGACTCAATTGACCTTATCCTATTATATTTTTGCGAATGATGTATTATAATGTTTACAAAGGGTTTATTTTGGTATCGCCTATAACTTATATAAGGAGCGCTGACATGAAAAAACTACTTCCTCAATTGATTTGCCTTCTTTTCTTTCCCCTCGCTTTATTACTTAATTATTTATTTTCACTTAATCCTCATATCGGTGAAAGCTTTTACTCTTTAAAGCTGAACAAAATTTTTATTCAGGGTTTAAGCCGTCTTACAGGTGTTTTTCCTTTTTCACTTTTTGAACTCATGCTTTATTTTTTTATTTTGTCCTATAGTCTCTATATTTTACATATGATTTGGCAGCTTTTTTCTAAAAAACAATCTTGGAAGTCTTTACTCCTAAAATTCATTTCTAATCACCTCGCTTTGTTTTCTATTCTCTATTTTATTTTTACCAGTATGTGGGGTCTTAACTACCTTAGACCTCCTTTTGGTAAAGCAAATGGGATTGAAGCATCTCAACATACAACCGCTGAACTGGCTGAGCTTTATAGCTATCTCATTGATGAACTCAACACCCTCAGCGAACAAACCCCTAGAGATGCTGAAGGGTACATGATTGTAGAAGGTGGGTACGAAAGCGCCTTTGAAAGAGCTTCTTTAGGTTACCTTGAAATTTCCAAATCGTTCCCCAGTTTAAGTGGTGACTATGGATCACCAAAAGCCATTTGGGCCTCTTCCTTGATGAATTACACAGGCATAACAGGTATCTACTCTCCTTTTACAGCAGAAGCCAATGTCAATGTGGCCGTATTGGATTTGTTTATTCCTGCTACCACTCTGCACGAAATGGCTCATCAACGTGGTTTTGCTAATGAAGATGAAGCTGACTTTATCTCCTTTTTAACCTGTAGTTTTCACCCTGATATTGATTTTAAATACTCTGGTTATCTGTTGGCTCTAGCTCATACCAATGCTGCGTTGGCAAAAGATGATGTCTCCTTATTAAGAGAGCTCAATCTCAATCTTTCTTCCGATGTTTTAAATGATATACGTCATAATAATGCCTTTTGGGCGCAATATGAAGGGGACGTCGAAAAATTATCCACTAAAGTCAATGATACTTATTTAAAGGCTAATGGGGTTTCTGATGGTCAAAAGAGTTATGGCCGAATGGTTGATTTACTTCTAAGCTACTATACGCTTTTTATTAAACCTGAAGTATCCTTTAATTAAGTCTGTAAATTCAGCTGGATGCAGCTTACTCTTTTTTGAAGTTCTTGGAACGGCAACATCTTTATCTTTTTTCTGATGTTGCCTGACTTTTTTAGATTAATCATTTCTGGTTTTTTGCCAAATCTCTATAAGTGTTTATAAAGTTCATCCTGCAACGGAGTATTATCCGAAAATAAGTTGGGATTGATATACAGCATTTTTAAAAGCAGCTGATTCATAGGTTCACTTTTACATAGACGTACAACGGCATCTCCAAACTTTCCCTTTGCCATGACTTGATGGTTCTCAAATATTTCGTCAACTTTCCAAAAATATTCAGACCAGCTCTCTCCAATATGCCGTCTTGAATGGACCAGTATTTCACTACCGTCATCTGACACAACATAAAGTTTTTCGTAGTCTTTACTTAATCTACCAGGTATATCCGCCCACTCTTCTACTCCGTGTATAAATGTATTTTTCCTAAGATCTACTCCCAAAAGCATGATATCTGCTTGCCGGTCTAACAACTTTCCCCAAGGGGAATTCCTGCCACAAGGCGTCTCACAAAACTCATACCCACTTATAAATTCTTCTGCATCTTTTCCTAATACGGCTACGGAATGTGTAGGATGCTTGGCTCTTACAACGCCTTGCCTCTTTCTGAACAATTCTGTTAAGAGTCCCACACAGGAAGCAGAAGTATTTAAATAAAATCTTGGATTTTCGGCATTAATGGTATCCCACGTATGAGTCGGCAATACTAGCAGTCCTTCCTTCATATAGTCCGCCAGTACCTCTAAAACTGTCTCTGCCCCTCCTTCTACTTCTCCTATACTTTTCATAGATGAATGGACCAATAAAGTCCCTTGTGGATTAATCTGTAATTGTTCCATTTGCTTCATAAGCTGTGATTTTGTATACCCCATGATTTTTTCTCCTTTTCTTTCTACTAATCCGGTTCTGTCTCTTGTTGTAACCTCTTTAAATAGTCAAGGGCCTCTTCTGTGGAATTTTTGCACATTTCTTTGCTTGGCTGAAGACTGCCGCATACTTTAGGCCTATCTTGACTTTGAAAAATCTTACATCTATTATTGCTATCTAATTGCACGCATCTTTCCCCTGCTTTTTTCCCTTGGGGCATTCCCGGAATGGGAGAACTAATAGAAGGGGCGATACAGCAGGCACCGCAATGATCTCTACACTCCATTATTTTCTCCCTGCCTCCTACCTTGTCCGCAATATGGACAAAAATCATAGTCCGCATCAAGCTTTTTTCCGCAACCCCGGCAGTTCACGGTTATGAACCTCTCCTCCTGCAGCTGACAGGCTCCAATATCTTTTTTATCATATTTCACTAAAACCGCATCTTCTTCACTTATTTCATATCTGGCACCGCAGCTCTCGTCTATTACATAATACTGTTCACCCCAATGCCATATCGGAATGAAAAAGATTCTCAAACAATGATAAGTTTTCAAAATAACCAATTCTTTTTGCCTCTGGCAGTTTTTACAAACTCCTGTTACCTGTTTAAAATTTTTAACTAGCTGCGTAATATCTATAAAAATAAACATATTTTTTATACCCCTTTGTATTTTATAAAACTATTATAACAAACTCCGCTAGTAATGAAACATTCTTTTGAATTTTAAATTTACAAATCCACAAAAAAGTGCTACTGTTTTTATATTAACTATTCGGAGGTTTCTTAATGAGTCATATTGTCGGCAAGGAAGCTTATAAAAGCTTAGAAGAACGTCTAAATAAATTCCCACAAGGAGCTCCCCCCTCCCAAACCCTCTATCATATTTTACAGTTTTTATTTACTGAAGAAGAAGCCAAGCTAGCCTCTTCTCTGCCTGTCAGACCTTTTACTTTAAAAACCGCTTCAAAAATTTGGAATACTAGTGAATTCAGCGCTTTGAAACGTCTTGAAAATTTATGTTCTAAAGGTGTTTTATTAGATATGGACAACAAGGGCAAAACCACGTATTTTCTACCGCCCCCTATGGTTGGTTTCTTCGAGTTTTCTATGATGCGCACAAGGCATGATATTGACCAAAAATTACTTAGCGAATTATATCACCAGTATCTTAATGTAGAAGAAGATTTTATAAAAGATCTATTTTTTTCCACCGAAACAAAGTTTGGCAGAGCCTTTGTACAAGAAGGTGTTCTTAGTGCGGATAATGAAATCCATGTATTGGATTTTGAAAGAGCCAGCCATATTATTCAATCTGCGTCTAGTATCGGTCTAAGCACCTGCTATTGCCGGCATAAAACCCATCACCTCGGACAAGCCTGTGATGCACCGTTAGAACTTTGTATGACCTTTGGTGCTACTGCTTCTTCCCTCGCTAAATATGGCTATGCCAGAGAGATAGAAGCCTCTGAGTGTCTCGAACTCCTTCATGTTGCCTATGAAAACAATCTTGTCCAATGTGGTGAAAATGTAAGAGAAGGTGTTAGTTTTCTGTGTAATTGCTGCAGCTGCTGCTGTGAAGGTTTAATAACTGCTAAAAAATTTGGTATGCTTAATCCCATTCAAACAACTGCTTTTATTCCTGTCATCAATCACAAAACCTGTATTAAATGTGGTAAATGTCAAAGAGTCTGTCCAGTTGCTTGTATTGAAAAAGCTCAGGATACTTCTCTTCAACCGATTTTAGAAATCAATGAAAATGTATGTTTAGGCTGTGGCATCTGTGCCCGTAATTGTCCCAATCACAGTATCACCTTAAACCGTCGGCCCCAGAAAATCTTAACACCAGCTAATACGACCCACCGCATTGTCCTGATGGCTATCGAAAAAGGAACACTGGTTGATTTAATATGTGATAATAAAGCTTTTGCAAGCCACAGAGCTATGGCTGCCATTCTTTCCTGTATTCTAAGCCTTTCTCCCGTCAAACAGGCTTTAGCAAGCAAACAGTTAAAATCTATTTATCTTGATAAATTACTCTCCTCAAAAGGCTGACTTTATTGAATTAAAGTCAGCCTCACTTTTTATTATTTAACAGCTTTTTGGGCGAATTCGGTATTAACAATTTTACTGTATTCTGGTCTTTTATCAAGTTCTCCTGCAAGTTCCATAACGTCCATCAATCTATTGAGACTCTCTTCTTTTAAAATAGGCTCTTCACACCATGTATCTGTGTCTTTATACCTATTGATGACAGTAATAAGATCTTCTTCGCTTAATTCTTTAAACTGTGGTGCAATAATCGGTGCAATCTCCTCTGCAGAATGATTTTTAACAAATTGCTGTCCTTTATAAAGGGCATTTGTAAATTTTTGAATCACCTCTGGATTTTTGCTGATATAACTTTCAAGTGCCGAATAGGCTGTGTAGGGGATCTCGCCTGATTCTTTACCAATAGATGCAACAATATAACCTTGATTAGCCTTTTCTATAGAAGTTGCTACTGGTTCAAAGAGTGTTACATAATCTCCCTCGCCGCCCGTAAAAGCTCCTCCCATTGCCGCAAACTGTATGTCTGTTCTTACATTAACAGCTCCGCTGGCAGTGTCTTCTCCAAGAGTAAGCCCTTTATTCTTAAGTACGTATTCCAGTGTCATCTCCGGAACTCCGCCTTTTCTGCCCCCAATAACTTCTTTTCCCTTTAAGTTTTCAAACTTAAAATCTGGTTCTGCTTTGCGGGATACTAAAAAGGTGCCATCTCTTTTTGTAACTTGTGCAAAATTAACAGCATAATCTTTGCTGCCCTGATTATAGACATAGATAGATGCTTCAGGTCCCATAAAACCTATCTCTACTTCTCCTGATAATAATGCCGCCATTGTCTTATCAGCACCCTGTGCCCCTATAAGTTCTACCTCTAGTCCTTCTTCTTTAAAAAATCCTTTTTCAAGGGCTACATACTGTGGTGCATAAAAGATAGAATGGGTTACTTCTGCTACTTTGATCTGAGTAGCTGTTTCTTGACTGCACCCCACAGCCAAGAGACTCACCATAAAAATTGCAAATAATATTTTCAAGGTTTTTAAACCTTTCATACATTTCACCTCATTATTAAATGGTATTTTTTTACATGTTATGCTATAGCATACTCAGTTTACTAATATTTGGTGACTCTTTTTGCTCGATAGATTTTTTCGATGCCATTAACAATGGCGTACATAATACATGCACATCCAGCAAGAACCACTACACCCATCATGACTAAATCCATTCTAAATACCTGCCCACCATAAACAATTAAATACCCAATCCCATATCTGGATACCAAAAATTCTCCTACAATAACGCCAACCCAGGATAATCCTATATTTATCTTGATAATACTAATAATATTGGCAATATTAGAAGGCAGAATAAGTTTTGTTAAGATCTGCCATTTATCAGCGCCAAAGCTCTTTAACATTTTGACCTTCTCTTCATCTACATAAATAAAATAGTTATAGGCTGATAATATCGTTGTTACAATAGAAATAGTGATAGCCGTAACAACAATACCTTGTACCCCTGCCCCTGCCCAAACAATGAGAATAGGTGCAAGTGCTGTTTTAGGTAATGCATTAAGAACAACTAATATAGGGTCCATCACTTTAGCTACCGTCTCTGACCACCACAATATGATGGCAATTCCAATACCTAAAATGGTTCCAATAGAAAATCCCAAAACAGTTTCCCACACAGATATAACGACATGTTTAAATAAACTGCCATCGGCAACATAGGTTATAAATAACTTATAGATTTGCGTGGGGCTGCTTAACAAAAAAGTATTAATCGCTCCCAGTCTGGCTAAGACCTCCCACACACCAATAAATCCTATTGTCAAAAAAAACTGCCAAAATAATATACTGTATTTTTTTCTCTTTTTGTCCTGAAGAAACTGTTTATAGCCTTCACTTTTCTCTTTATTTCCCATCTACATCCAGCTCCTTCCATAACGTTTCAAAATAATCTTTGAACTCTGAGGCCCGTCTTGCCATCAGAGGCGTCTTTTCTCCCTCTACAGTCAGTTTGATTTCATGAGTACTTTTAATAGTTGCCGGTCTTTTAGACAGTACCGCCACTTCATCAGCCATTGCAATTGCTTCTGCAATATAAATCAAATGGAAACACTCTATTGTAGGATCTTAATAAAGCATTCTATAAATACAAATAAGGTCAATCATAGGGAGAGAGCGGAAAATCTCTCCCTATGATTGACCTTACTTGCTTATTTTTTCAAGTAAATTATGATAAGCATTTAAAGCTTCGTCAAGCCTTTGGCTTGCAACAATTATTTCAGGGTCTGCTAAATCTGACTTTGCATCAATTAGTTCCTGTAACAATTGTCTTATTTCACCAATTTTTTGAGTTGTTTTTTCAATATTTTTCATATTATCCCTCCTTTCACTATCTAATTATAGTGAAAGATGAGATTTATTGTTAATCAATTGCAAAATTACTCATTTTATTACCATAATATAAATTTTCATAATATTTCTTGTTTTTTCTTTATTTAATGTGACAAATGCATTTCAATTAAATGTTAAATCTTACATATTATTGTTTTATTCCGGTTATTCTAATTAAAAAGTCTATACATTTAGGAGCTTCCCTTGAAAAATCTAAATAAACCTCACTCCCTTATTTCTATTATTCTATTACTTGTCATTCTGTTTACAACGACGCCTCTTTATGCTGCTACTACTAATTCCGAACATAAACAAACTATTCAGGGCTTCATTTATCAAATAAAAACCATACAATCCCAAGTATCTGAAATAGCTCCGTCTATTCTAAACACTTCAAATCCTGAAAACAATATACAACTTAAATTACGTATTATTTCAATCAATTCTACTATAGAAAGTCTAAATATCATTATCCAAGACTACTTTCTTACTGTTCCAGGTGTCAATCAAAGAAATCGGCATGTCCTGCTTACTTTTAATGTGATTAATCTTATTAAAAGTAACTTATATACTTTAAATGCACTGTTAAATGCTACTACCCCTGAAGAAAGACTTATTCTATTAACAGAGTATGCTAATACACAATCAACCGCTTTTGATACATTAAAAATCTTAGAAGATAGCCTTGAAAAGTTTCATACTTGATTTTTTATAAGTCCTTAAAGTCATATCTCAACTTGTATTGAAATAATTTTTTAAATTTATAAACTTTATAAATGAATAGAGGTTCCATATGAATAATATTATTAAAACTAAATCATTAATAGCCATTATGTTATCAATTGTAGTATTATGTGCCGCAATTCCACTAAGTTCTACCTCTACCACTTCTCATCAAGAAACCATTAACCAATTTATTTATGAAATAACAGAAGTACAAACCCAAGTATTTGATATCGCCCAATTTGCTCTCAATCAATCTTTAGTCCCTGGAGATCTTTCACCTAATATTCGGCTTATTGATGACACCATAAAAAGACTTGACAGGAAAATTCTAAATTATTTAGAGACAATCCCAAGTGTTAGTACTCAAAATAGAGATGTATTACTTCTTTTAAATGCTCTTAATTTTATTAAAAATGGTCTGTACACATTAAACTTATTAACTATCGCAAATACAGATGTGGAAAGAATTGCATTATTAGATGAATTCTTTCGTTCAAGAATAGCTGCTAAAGATACAATCAATACATTAGAGAGCTTTAACCTGAAAAGATAATACTTAAAAGAGATTAGGAAATATAAAATAAGTATCCTAAACTTATAACTTGAAAATCTTTGTAGAGGTGACAAATGAAAAATTTATCTAAATTACTATTACTTTTAATACTGCCTATGACTATCCTGTTGGGTTCCCCACTATTAAACGCCGCTAATGATATTTATAATCTAAGTGATTCTGAATATAATCAACTTGTCAGTCAATATGTTCAGGATATACTCTCTCTAAGAGATCAAGCATTTAGTTTGTCTCAGATGATTCTCAGTGATCCACCTCAAGATGAAGCCGCTATACGCGCTAGTATGGAGTCGCTTAATACCCAGGTAGATAATTTAACCCTATCTATTTTAAATCATTTGGCCAATGTTCCTAGTGACAGCTATCACAACAGAGATGCCTCTCTTGCCCTTTCATCATTAAGTCTTATTAAAAGCTCACTTTATCAACTGCGTTTATTAAAGGAGTCCACCAATACTGCTGAGAGCTATCTATTATTAGAAGATTTTTATCTTTTAAGACGATCTGCTCTTGAGCCGCTTGTCATTCTAGATACACTTATTAAAAGAGAATAAATTAACACCCCTAAATATATTATTAATCATTTCTTCTACTCCGGTGAGCATATCCTATAACTAACACTTCCATTTATGTTGGTAACTCCGATATTCTATAAAGGCGGTAGATGTTATGCTACGTTTAATAAATATAATCAAATGCCTTCCCTTACAAAGCTTTGCTAGTGTTGGATTAGCTGTCAGCTATAATGATATTTATAATGCTTTAAAAGTCCGAGGAATTGATGATAGAACTTTTCTCAATAATAAATTAAAAGAACTTGAAGCCGCTCATCAAATTGAACTCTTTCGTATTGATCAATTTGATAAAGCACCTATTTATGCTGTCAGAATCAAACACTCCTAATCCTTCTTTAAACTGTCCCTCCAGTCGTGCATAATTTCTAATTTTTGCTCATGGGTTAGGCCCTCTTGTCTATTGAGGTACTCTTGTGCGATATCTAACCAGTACTCAGTCATCCTTTGGCTTAATGCGTCCAAATCTTCTTTTACCTGAGGTGTCATTACTTGTTTATATAAATCACTCAAATCAGTTACCTCTTTGTCTCTGAGCCTCCAAATAATAGTGATAGATTTTCTTTTCACATCTCCACCCCTTCCTTCAAATAAAGTTTATGAAGGCTAAATTTTGTCCTATGATAGAAGATTATACGATTCATAATCATATTTGTTAATTTTGAATCACATAATAATATACTAGGAGGGAGGCGCTTATGAAAGTTGCTATATATTCTAGAAAAAGCAAGTTTACAGGAAAAGGTGAATCTATAGAAAACCAAATTGAAATGTGCAGCGAATATGCTCGGTCACATTTTAAAGATATACATATAGTAGTCTATGAAGACGAAGGCTTTAGCGGTGGTAATATAGACAGACCTGAGTTTAAAAGATTACTCAAAGCTATTAAAGCTAAGCAAGTGGATATATTGATGTGTTATAGACTGGATCGCATCTCTAGAAATGTAGCTGACTTTTGTTCTACACTTGAAATACTTGAAAAAAACAATGTAGCTTTTGTGAGCATTAAGGAGCAGTTTGACACGACCAGCCCTATGGGCAGGGCTATGACCTACATCTCTTCTGTTTTTGCCCAGTTAGAAAGGGAAACTATCGCTGAACGGGTTCGCGATAATATGCTTCAGTTGGCCAGAAGCGGCAGATGGCTAGGAGGTCATCCCCCTCTTGGGTTTATATCCCAGGAAATAATCTCTCAAGACCTCTCCGGCAAATCCCATAAGCTTTATCAGCTTATTCAACTCTCTGAAGAAGTAAATAGTGTTAACTTTTTATATAAATCCTTTTTAGAAATTGGCAGTCTTATTAAACTGGAGTCCTATTTAATCAAAGAAAATATCAAAACAAAAAAAGATAAGTATTATAACTTATCTTCTCTAAGATTTATTTTAACGAATCCAGTCTATGTCACAGCAGATGCACTTGTCTTTGACTATTTCACCCAAAGAGGATGTGGTATCTATAGTGAAAAATCATCTTTTAATGGCTTAACAGGCGTGATGCCTTATAATCGTACCAAACAGTCTCAGAAAACCTCTGTAGCACCTAGAGATACTTCAGAATGGATTATTGCCGTTGGTACCCATAAGCCTATTATAGACAGTAAAACATGGATTGAAGTGCAGTCTATCATGGAGAGAAACAAAGATAAAACATTCCGTAAAATTCACAATCAAGAAGCCCTTTTTTCTGGCCTCCTAAGATGCTCCGTCTGTGGCAGCTATATGCGACCTAAGAAAAGCAGATTAAGTACAGATGGCACAAAGCACCACTATTACTATATTTGTGAGTTAAAAGAAAAAAGTAATGGCAGAAACTGCAACGTAAAAAATATAGCTGGACATACTTTAGATGACACGGTTACAAAAGAGTTAAAAAAACTCTGCATTGAAGGCAGAAGGCCCTCTAACAAATTCGTCATAGACAACCTCCAGCTTACTGATACAGAGGACTATACGCACAAACATATCACTGCTCTTAAAAATGAAATATCCACACATGAACACCATATTAACAAACTACTATCTGCTCTAGGTGAAGCCTCAAACACTCTGTCAAGCAAATACATCATTCAGCAAATAAATATATTAGGTGCCAAAATCAAAGAAGCTGATGAAAAGTGTCATAGGTTGGAATCAAAATTGCAATCCAATACACTGGCGGATATCAACCTCTTTTTAATAAAAACCGTTGTAAAAGACTTTAATGCCTTGGATGATCATGCTCCTATTCTTAAAAAACGCAAATTAATCCAAAGCATACTCAAAGCGGCCCACTGGGACGGTGAAAATCTCAAACTGGACATCTTGGGTGATAACTCTCTAGGGAAGCTTTAAAATTGTTTCCCTTTCATTCAGATAGCTTCTGATATATCATGGGTAACAAGTATAGATTCTTTATGCTCATTCTTAATAATTTTATAAATGTCATCACTGACCAGCAGCCTTGTCTGATAATCTAAAGCAGAAAAAGGTTCATCTAGCAGAAGGATACTGGGGTTGGTTGCAAGGGTTCTAATAAGTGCTACCCTTTGTCGCATTCCCCCTGATAGTTCTTTTGGAAAGTTATTTCTAAATTCCCATAAACCATATGTTTTTAATAGGCGCTCTATTTTTTCCGTGGCTTCTTTATTAAGCTTCTTTTGTATTTCAAGACCTATCTTAATGTTGTCCATAATATTACGCCAATCTAGCAAGTGGTCTCTTTGAAACATATAGCCTATTTTACCATTAATTTCAATCTCCCCACTAGTGGGCTGTATAAGTGATGTTAACAAATTAAGAATCGTTGACTTACCGCTCCCTGACGGACCTACAATAGCCAGTATCTTTCCTGCTTTAAGTGTTAAATTGAAGTCTTTTAATACCGCAATTTCACCTTGATCTGTATAAAAATTTTTATAAATATGTTTCATTGTTATAATGTCTGCCATGCACTCATCTCCATTATTTGCCCTTTTTCTTGTGTCTTTGGCAATTATTTCTTTATATATAATATTACAGGAAATAATGAGGGGTGCTTGTTTAACCTATATTATTGTACTTAAGTTGATCCTCTGTTTACGAGCTGCATATCAATTGTAACAAATTTTGGATAGGATTGCTTTTGAATGGCTGCCAAAACAGACTGGATAACTGCTTCCCCAAATTGGCTGTATGGGGTAGCTACTGTTGATAACGCTGGATAACTTGTCTCTCC
>JARBTY010000315.1 GCA_029239935.1 Clostridia bacterium
TCAGCTTCACTTTGAAGCTTTTTTTCTATACGACTTATTATGCCTTCTATTCCTTCTTTTAGTACCGTCCTAAAGTCCGGAATAAGATGACCCGTTACCTGCTCTATGAAAAATACAGCCTCTGAAGTACTTTCCGCCACACCTTCATAGACCGCGTTTAACGTCTTTACATACGGCGTGTTTTTAGTATACGATCTCAGTGCTTCAATACGCTCTTTAGTAAAGGTCTCGTTGACGGCTATGTCCTCAAAAACAGCTGTTGGATCACAGTATCCTGTAAAAGAATCCACTTTAAAAGAAGGATTAATCAGTGCATAGGACCTAGCAAACGCATCTCTTTGAGTACCTGCAAAAATAGCATGTTCACTGATGGAAACAGGCATCTGTTTAACAATCTCCAAAAGGGTTTTGGCTGCCCTTATACTGGGAGGCTCTTCTTTAAAGGTCTCATCGCAGGCCTTAGCTATTTCTCTGGTGATAAACCAACCATCCAGCCGTGTATATTTTCTCTCTTCTTCAAAAAGCTGCATAGCCATTTCATGTAGTTCTTCTGTGTTATAAAGTTTTTCAATCATCCTATTCTTTCCCCCTCATGTATGAATCACAAAAAGATTATTTTTTTTAAATAAAGTCTCGTACAAATTGATTGTTGCTGTATCTACATAAGCATCTTTCATTTCATATACCCGGCCGCATTGTTCCCATTTCGCCTTACCATATTCATGATAAGGTAAAAACTCAAACTGTGTATGCCTTGTATCATATGGCTTAAAAAAACTGATGAATCCATTGATATCTTCTTCTGAATCATTAAATCCTTTAATAACTGGTATACGGATAAGCACCTTTGGATGCGCTGCCATGGCTTTTTTGATATTCTCTTTAATAATTCTATTCCCTATCCCCAATACCTGTTGATGTACCTCATTATCATAATGCTTAAAGTCCATCATCAGCTGATCAATAAACGGAAAAAGCTGCTCTAGCCTTGGATGTGATCCATTGGTTTCAATAGCTGTATGAATGCCAACCTTCTTCAGCTGATCTAGGAATGTATTTACCCCCTCAAATTGCAAAGTAACCTCTCCTCCGCTCAGCGTCACTCCCCCGCCATCAAAAAAAAGCAGGCGGCTTCTTTGAGATTCTTTAACCAGCTCTTCTACTGTATAGGCTGTATAAGAAAAGCTGCTGCCTTTTGCATGCTCTATCACCGTCCCATCATTTGCAATCCCCTCTGGATTAGCACACCACGGACAACACATATTGCAGCCTTGCAGGTGATAAACCAAACGATTGCCTTCTCCATCTTGTGAATAATTAAAGCCCTTCTGAAAAACCTTTATTTTCACAAAACCCCTCCTTTAAGGTATCTTTCACTATATTGGTATTATACTATAATACCAATATGATAACAATATGCTTAATCTAATAAAATATTAAAAAATTTATTAAAAACCTTAAAAATTTACTTGCATTTTAAAGATAAAAGAATTATATTATTGTTAGATAATTATTATTAATTAATATTATATATTTTTAAATAATAAATATTAAAAAACAAACGTTTGTTAGGAGGAGGTATCTTAGAAATGTCAGAAAAACTTATCCGTGAAGCCGCCTTAACACTTTTTGCAAAAAAGGGTTATGAAGCTACTACTATACGTGAAATTGGCAAAGAAGTTGGTATACGTGGTTCTTCCATATACGCTCATTTTGAAAGTAAGGAACAGCTATTTCTTGAAGTTGCTAGTCACTTATTAAAACAAATAGCCTGGCAGGATATAGAGACCGCTTGCTCATCCGATGAAAATATATCTTTTGACTTAAAAACTACCCTCTATACCTTCTTCAAACATTACTACTGCTTTTTTGCTGATCACCCAACTGAATTATTATTCTGGCAACGCATACGCTTTTTTCCGCCGGCTGCATTAGAAGAAACATGTCCCATTAACCATCTTTTATACAGCCCCTCTGTTTTTGATACTTATTCACAATTGTTTGAAAGGGCTATTACGCTCAAACAAATCAAAGGGAGAGATATCCATATGCTGGTCATGACATTTTTCGTTTTTCTAAGTGGCTATACGGACTCACTCATTATTATGCCCTCTAGATTCTCGGATAAAGAACTACAAACAGGTTTTGATCTCTTTTGGAACGGTCTAAATGCTCAATAAAAAACAACTATTATTTGAAAGGTGTGTCTCTTATGAAAATAAAAATTGGAACCAAAATACTATTAAGTTTTACAGTCCTTACACTTTTGATGCTCATCTTGAGCTTTGTTGGACTCTCCGGCATGAATACTATAGATAAACAATATTTTGAAATCATACATACCAACCTCCCTGTTGAAACTTTAGTAAAAGAAATACGGTCTTTAAATTTGGAACAAGTTGCAGCAGTCAGAGCTTATATCATTTATGAAGATGAATCCTATCCTGTTCTCTTTAATGAACTGAATCAAGCCATCGAAGAAAACTATGTTAACATACAAGAAAAAATACAAGATGATGCGTTCACCACCCTGCTCGAAAAGCTAAAAGCTGAACATGGGAGTTATGATAAAGGTGTTCAAGAAATTTTTGAGTTGGTCAAACAAGGTAAAAAACAAGAAGCTATTGACCACGGCAATACTATTCGTCCCCATGTTTCAGAAATTAAAATACTCACTGACCACTTAAGCAGCTGGGTGCAAAAGATGGATACAACGCTCATCACTGCGACTGAAAAAGATATTAACACCCGCCAAACCATTCTTTTTATCTTAATTCTCTTTTCTTTTACAGTTGCTGTGTTTTGCATCTTCTATTTAACTAAAAGTATTGCAGGTCCTATTGTTGCCTTAACTAAAACAGCTACAATGATCGCAGCGGGTAATCTCACCCAATCGCTGCCTGCGCTAAAGTCTGGAGATGAAATCCAGGATTTAAATGAAGCTTTCTCAAAAATGCTGCATAACCTTAGGAA
>JARBTY010000068.1 GCA_029239935.1 Clostridia bacterium
GATTAAAGTACAGGAGCAGACTACAAGAAGATTTATCACAAAAGTGTATGCATGGATGACATTAGCTCTTATTATTACAGGACTATCAGCATTGTGGGTAGTAAGTAGCCCGCTTTTACTGAATCTTATATTTGGCGGTAAATATGTACTAGTTGGGTTGCTTTTAATGGAATTTGCGCTTGTTGTTTATCTCAGTAGAAAAATATTTGAGATGCCTTCAGCAATGGCAAAGATTTGGTTCGTTATCTATGCCGTTTTAAATGGAGTAACGTTGTCCTCATTATTGCTGATGTATAATGTAGCAACGGTAGGATTTGCCTTCTTAATAACGGCCACCTTATTTGGCATAATGAGCTTATACGGTTATTTTACCAAAACAGACCTAACAGCTATAGGAAATTTGTTTATAATGGGAATAATAGGTGTGATTGCAGTGACAGTATTTAATATTTTTTATCAAAGCACTGGACTTAGCTTGGTATTAACTTATATAGGGGTATTTCTGTTTATAGGCCTTATAGGTTATGATACACAAAGGATTAAAGGTTTAAGTTATAGTTCTGAAAAAGGGGTACAAGCTAATGGAAGCATCATGGGAGCAATGATGCTTTATTTAGATTTTATTAACTTATTTATTCGTCTTGTGAGATTATTAGGCAGAAGATAATAAAATAAAGTAATTGTTTTTATATCCTTTGAAAAGGCATGTAGGGAAATTCACCTACGTGCCTTTTTCTTACAATTTGATAACAATTGTTTTGTAAATTTAAAAATATGATATACTATATCCGTTGGGAGGACTATCGATGATAAAGAAAATAATACTAGGACTAATGGCGCTTATTTTAGTTGCGGTAGCCATTTATAAGTGGATGCCGGTAGGTGAAAAAGTGAATCCATTGGTTTATTTTGATGAATTTAAAAGTAACGAAAATAACTTAGTGTATGAAGATGTGAGGATTCCTTTAAAGGAGCCTGTCAGGATGATAGAAAACAGTATTTATGTGGCTTATGACTTTGCGAAAGACTACATCAGTGACACAATATTTTACGACGGTGATGAAAAGATTTTAACATTTACCAATGCCAGAGAAATGCTCAGAATGTATCCCGACTCCGATAGCGCTTTGTTAAACTTTGAAGAGATTACTGTGGAGGAGCCTATAAAAGAATTAGAGGGTCAACTTTATATTCCTGCTAAACTCATTCGTGAAAGATATGGCGTGGAGGTTACCAGCAGTAAGAACAAAGCACTATTCACCGCAGATAATCTGGCGCTAGCTAAAGAACGTGCTGTTTTAAAAAGAAGTTCCAGTCTAAGAACCCATCCACAAAAGCGATCTATTGTTCTTGAGGAACTTAAAAAGGGTGAAAACGTTATAATTTATAAAGAAGAATCAGATTTTATCAGGGTAAGAAGTGAGACTGGGATAGTTGGTTTTATCCCAAAGGGAGATATAAAGGATGTGCAGCAAATTAAGGCAGAGTCTTTAGAAGAAAAACAGGCACTGCCTATTCCAGTGCCTCTTAACGAGAAAGTAAACCTGGTATGGGATCAGATGGGCTCTAAAACAGTTGGCGACTGGACATCTAGTAAATATGCAAATATAGAACAGGCTAATGTGATCTCGCCTACTTGGTTTGAATTTGAGGACGAGTCGGGCAAACTCATTGACAGAGGGACAAAACAATATGTTGTAGAAGCTAAACAGCGCAATCTGCAGGTGTGGCCGCTTATAAGTCACAATTTTACAACACCAGCGCTTACAAAGCAGATTTTGACCAGCACAGCCAAAAGACAGTATATGATAGACCAGATGATTCAGAAGGCCGAAGAGTATGGTTACGATGGCATCAATGTGGATATTGAAAATATTCAGCCGGACATCAGTGAGGTATGGGTACAGTTTATGAGAGAATTATATCCACAGCTTAAAGAAGCTGGGTTAGTGGTTTCTGTTGATGTCTATATGCCTTCCAATTGGTCTGGTCATTATGAGAGAAAAAAAATAGCTCAGGTATGTGACTATTTTATTGTCATGGCGTATGATCAGCACTGGTCAGGATCAGAAACAGCTGGATCAGTATCAGAGCTTCCTTGGGTTGAAGATGGGATTCAAAAAAATCTTGAAGAAGTTCCAAAAGAAAAGCTGGTATTAGGTATTCCTTTTTATACCCGCATATGGGAAGAAAGAGAAGAAGGCTTAAAGGCAACAGCTTATGGGATGAAACCTGCTCAGGATATGATTAACAGATGGGAAGCAACGCCTGTTTTAGATGAAAACAGCGGACAAAATTATGTTGAAGTGGAAAGAAACAGCACAGTTTATAAAGTGTGGATAGAAGATAGTATGTCCATACAGAAAAGGATAGATTTAATCAGTCAATACGATTTAGCAGGATATGGCGCATGGAAGCTGGGGTTAGAGACGCCTAATATATGGCAGGAATTAGAGGCTGTAAAATAAATCATTAGGATGAACGTGAAAGAAGGTAAACAGATGATAAAAGATACACGATATGATGAGATGATGTATAAGCGGTGCGGAGCAAGCGGTCTGATGCTGCCAGCTATTTCCTTAGGGATATGGCACAATTTTGGAGACAGAGACCAGTATACAAATTGCAAAGAAATGATATTCACAGCATTTAATTCAGGGATTACCCATTTTGATGCAGCCAATAATTATGGGCCACCTCCAGGCAGTGCAGAAACAACATTAGGAAGAATTTTAAAAGAAGAATTAAAAAACTATAGGGATGAGATCCTAATCTCCACAAAAGCGGGCTATACGATGTGGCCAGGACCCTATGGAGATTGGGGATCAAGAAAATATCTTATGGCAAGTCTAGATCAAAGCTTAAAAAGATTGGGGCTTGAATACGTAGATATCTTTTATTCTCATAGACGGGATCCTCATACACCATTAGAAGAAACAATGGGTGCCCTTGCAGATATAGTTAAACAAGGAAAAGCACTTTATGTAGGCATCTCAAGATACAGTGCAGAGGACACAAAAAAGGCCTCTAAGATTTTAAAATCCATGGGAATAAGGCCCCTCATTCACCAAGTGAGGTATTCCATGTTAGATCGAGAAATAGAAAACGGCGTATTAGAAGCAACGACAGAAGAGGGCATGGGTTCTATTGCATTCTGTCCGCTAGAGCAAGGTCTTTTGACAGATAAATATATTAACGGAGCGATACCAAAAGGGTCACGAGCTGATAAAGCAGATACCTTTCTTAAGAAAGAGACCATTACTCAGGATAAGTTAGATAAAATAACAGCATTAAATGAATGTGCCAAAGAGAGAGGGCAGACGCTGGCTCAAATGGCTCTTGCATGGGTGTTAAGAGAAGGGGCGGCGTCATCTGCTATTATAGGAGCCAGTAGGTCTGAACAAATCATAGAAAATGTAAAGATGCTGGAGCATGCGGGCTTCACACAAGAGGAAATACACAAAATAGATGAAATTCTTAAAGCATAGCAAGAATAAGTAATAGTTGGCATACAAGACCCCTTTCTCTAATAGAATAAGAAGGACAATAGTATTCATTTAAAGAAGGTGTTAAAATTGAAAAACAGTAAAATGCCCCTATTAATACTGGTATTAGTAAGTGTTATAGCTATTGCTTCGTATTTAAAATATGCAAGACAATCAGTAGAAACACTTGGACTTTCAACAGCCTCAAAAACAATTATTATTGATCCAGGTCACGGTGGTTTTGATCCTGGTAAAAAAGGCATTAACGGAGCAGATGAAAAAGACATTAATCTAAAAATTTCACTTAAGCTAAGAGATTATTTAGAACAGTCCGGAGCCATAGTCATTATGACCCGCTCAACAGACAATGACGCGGATGGCATGGACGGAGTCAAACACAAGCGAAAAGATATGGCTGAAAGAAAAAAGATAGCTGAGGGTGGAGATATACTTGTAAGCATTCATCAAAATTCCTTTACTCAGCCCAGTGTAAAGGGTGCTCAGACCTTTTATCATAAAGAATCTGAACAAGGCAAAATGCTGGCACATCTGATTCAAAGGAGTATTAAAGAGTACGCTGATAAAGACAATAGAAGAGAAGAGAAAAGCAATGATAACTATTATGTTCTTAAAACAACACAGCTGCCCGCAGTTATTGTAGAATGCGGATTTTTGACGAATGCAGAAGAGGAGCGTAAGTTAAACGCTGAAGACTATCAAAATATCATGGCATGGAGTATTTACTTAGGCATTGTTAAATATTTTGAGAGTGAAATTCCTGCATCGTAACTAAAATAATAATTTTTTTTAATCACACAATATTTTTTTAGTATAGGCAAATAAATAGGTTGACTTTTATGTCATCAAACATTATAATTTATTAAAAAATAGTAATGTTTCGGTGATAGCTCAAAGAAGAGATATTGTTGCCTTGGGGGTAACGTTATCTTTTCTTTTTTTTATTTTTGGGCATAATATATGAAGGTTTGAGGTATTTAAATTTATGGATAAGGATGTGAAAACAATGAAAAGATTATTAATTAAAAACATCAGATATTTAGTAACTTGTGATGCCGAGGATCATATGTTTGAAAATACTCATATTTATATAGAAGATGGAGAGATTAAATATATTGGCGATACCCCACCGGAGGCGGAGGAAACAATCGATGCCTCTCATATGATTGTATACCCTGGTCTTATTAATACCCACCATCATTTGTTTCAGTACTTTACTAGAAATTTACCACAGGTTCAGAATATGGAGCTGTTTGACTGGCTGACGACCTTGTACGGTATATGGCAGCATATAGATGAAGAGGCCATCAGATACAGTTCACTTATGGGAATGGGAGAACTGATGAAAAATGGCTGTACAACCTGTTTTGATCATCATTATCTTTTTCCTAAAAAGACAGGGTCTCAATTAATAGATAGGCAGTTTGAATCTGCCAAGGATTTGGGAATTAGAATGCACGCTTCAAGAGGAAGCATGAGTCTTAGTAAAAAAGATGGAGGACTTCCGCCGGATACGGTGGTTCAGGATACCGATACAATACTTAAAGACTCTGAAAGATTGATCAAGGCCTATCATGACGGCAGTCGATTTTCAAAGACACAGGTCGTATTAGCCCCTTGTGCGCCCTTTAATGTGACAGAAGAGCTGATGATAGAAAGTGCAAAACTGGCCAGAAAACTTGGGGTAAGGCTTCATACGCATTTGGCAGAAACCATAGATGAGCAAAAGTATACCTTAGAACGTTTTGGTATGAGACCGCTGGAATATATGGACAAATTAGGATGGCTAGGAGAAGATGTATGGTATGCTCATGGTATACACTTTAATGATGAAGAATTAAAGGTGCTGGCGAAGAATGGAACAGGTGTAGCGCACTGTCCTATTTCTAATATGAAACTATCATCAGGGATTGCCAGAGTTCCAGAAATGCTTGAGATGGATATTCCAGTGGGCCTTGCAGTGGACGGCAGTGCAAGTAATGACGGCTCCAGTATGCTGGAGGAGATAAGAATTGCCTACCTATTGCATCGTTTACAATCCAGCAATAAAGCCCCAACAGGGTATGATATTTTGAAAATTGCCACCAAAGGTGGTGCACGGATACTTGGAAGAAATGATATAGGAGAGCTGGCGGTAGGAAAAGCAGCAGACTTATTTATGATAGACAGTCAAAGATTTGATTTAGTAGGTACCTACTATGATCCCAAGTCTCTTCTTGCGACAATAGGGGTAAAAGGCGGGGTTGATTGTACCATTATCGGCGGAGAAGTAGTTGTAAAAGACGGAAAACTTGTGACAATTGATGAAGAAAAAACAGCATATCATTCAAGAGGTATTATAGACAGACTGTTAAAGTCAGTATAAAGGAGCAGGGTATGAATCAGAATAAAACGAGGTTCAGCGCAGCAGTTATTACTGCCAGTGATACAGGCGCAGCAGGAGCACGTATAGATGAAAGCGGTAAGGTTATGCAGGAAATATTAGAGGCCTATGGGTTTCATATAAAATATTATGAAGTTATTCCAGATGATTTTGAAACCATCAAAGAAAAGCTAATCTATTTATGCGATACGGAAAAAGTAGATTTAGTCATTACAACTGGTGGCACTGGGTTTAGTGAAAGGGATGTTACGCCAGAGGCTACCAAAGAGGTGATCAAAAGAGAAGTTCCGGGGGTCAGCGAGGCCATAAGGTATTATGGCATGCAAAAAACCCCCCGTTCCATGTTATCCAGAGGTATTTCAGGTATAAGAGACCGCACACTCATCATCAATTTACCAGGGAGCCCTAAAGCAGTCAGAGAGTCTCTGGAGGGTATAATAGACACGGTCCATCATGGACTGGATATATTAAAAGGCATTTCGTCGGAGTGTGCTAGAAAGTAGCAGGTGATAAAAATGAAAGATTTACATGGCAGAGCGATTTGGTATTTGAGAGTTTCTGTAACAGAGAACTGCAATCTAAGATGCAAATATTGTATGCCGAACGATAAAAAAGAGATAAAACCTACAAAAGAAATTTTAACATTAGAAGAATCATTCCGCGTCATAGAGGCGTGCCATCATTTAGGAATAACTAAGGTGCGTATTACAGGAGGAGAACCACTTGTAAGAGAAGGGATCATTCCTTTTATTAAAAAAATAGCCCAGTTAGAGCATATGCAAGAAGTGGCCATGACAACAAATGGGATATTACTTGAGCAGCATGCTAAAGCATTAAAAGAAGCAGGCCTGGATAGAATTAATATCAGCTTAGATACATTAGATCCTCATAAGTACCATGACATAACAGGAGGAGGCCATATAGAGCAGGTTTTGAGAGGCATTAAAGCAGCAAAAGAATATGGACTAGGACCTATCAAAATCAATACCGTTTTAATTAAAGGGTTTAACGATGATGAACTGCAGGCTTTTGCCACGTGGTCTGATAAGTGGGATATTGAGGTGAGATTTATTGAACTGATGCCCATTGGCGAAGGCATAAGCTGGTCAAAGGAGAAGTACCTTTCAGCAGAAAAAATATTGGAGCAGATGCCGGAGCTGCAGAGATTAGAACATACAAAAGCGGCGACAGCAGCTTCCTATGGTATAAAGGGAACAAAAACAAAAATAGGTCTTATTACCCCTATGTCCTGTAAGTTTTGTGAAGACTGCAATCGTATGCGGCTGACAGCCAGAGGCAGACTCAAGATGTGTCTGCATGCCAGTGATGAGGTAGACTTAAAAGAAGCGCTCAGAACCCATCAAGCACTTGAACCTCTGATTATGAATGCCGTACAGCTCAAGGCAGATACACATCATTTAGAAGATAAAAGTTACGTTCACAAGGGGATGTATCAAATAGGAGGTTAAGCATGGGACTTACGCACTTTAATGAAGAAGGCAGAGCACGGATGGTAGATGTAGGACAAAAAGAACAGAGTGACCGCATTGCCATAGCAACAGGCAAGATTTATATGGCAAAAGAAACGATAGAAAAGATTGAAAAGGGGGAGCTTAAAAAGGGAGATGTACTGGCAGTAGCACAAGTAGCAGGCATCATGGCTGCTAAAAAGACCAGTGAACTGATTCCAATGTGCCATCCTCTTTTTTTGACAGGTATAGATATTTCCTTTCAGATAGAAAAGGACTTTATAGGTATTAAAGCAACCGTTAAAAACCATGGTAAGACAGGGGTAGAGATGGAAGCACTGACAGCTGCAACAGTGACGGCACTGACAATCTATGATATGTGTAAAGCGATTGATAAAGAAATGGTAATAAGTGAAGTGAGTTTACTTGAAAAAATAGGGGGAAAGTCAGGAAACTACATAAGGAGGAGCTAAAATGAGACAAATCGGCAAAGTGGTTTCAATTAATACGAGTACAGGAAAAGGTACCGTTAAAACCCCTGTGCAAAGGGCTATGTTAATAGAAGATTATGGTATAGAGGGAGACGCCCACGCAGGAATGGAAAAAAGACAGGTCAGCTTGCTAAGCTTAGAAAGCATCAAGAAAACAGAGGATGAACTAGGCTATAAGCTGCCTCATGGAAGTTTTGCAGAAAATATTACGGTAGAGGGTTTAGAGCTCTATAGCCTGCCTATAGGCACAAGGATAAAAATAGGTGATACAGTTCATGAACTTTCACAAATAGGCAAAACCTGTCATACGGGCTGCAATATTTCACAAAAGGTTGGTAAATGTGTGATGCCTCAGGAAGGGGTATTTACTAAGGTGATAAGTGGAGGGGAAATTAGGATAGGAGACTTCATACAGATAGAGCCTTGTATACAAATAGAGCCCTGCATGCAGCCCGAAGAAGGCCGAAAAGATTTGACGGCTGTTATCTTAGCAGCAGGTTATTCAAGCAGGGCAGGCACTTTTAAAATGTCTCTTGATTTCTTTGGAAAACCACTGTTAGCAAGAGTCATTGAGACAATGAGTACTGTATGTGAATCGATTATAGTGGTAGGGGGCTACCAAATAGAAAAGATTGAAAGTATTGTAAAAAATTATGAAGATGTAGAGTTGGTTTATAATGAAAAGTATGATGACGGCATGTTTAGTTCAGTAAAAAAGGGGATACAACAAGTCAATACAGCACGTTTTTTTCTAACACCCGGAGATTATCCGCTGATTAACAAAAAAATTTGTCTGAGTCTATTGCAAGCAGAGGGAGAAATCATTGTGCCTAGCTTTCATAAACGAGGAGGACATCCTATTCTGTTAAAGAAGGAGTTTATCAAAGAAATATTGGAGGAGCCAGAAGACTCCAGTCTTAAAAATTATCTGGCTAAAAAGAATCGTACCATTGTAGAAGTAAATGATGAAAGCATCCTGATGGATTTGGATACGATAGAAGATTATAAAAAATTATTGCATTGTATCGCAAACGATTAAAGTTTCTGATGGCGGATTTTAGGTGCGGGGGGGGATTAAAAGATGGCAGAGCCCTTACTAAGGAGAATACAAAAAGAGGTCATCAGTTATTCAGATGTAATCTCAAAGGTATTGCAAGTAGATGTTGATATTACCGACAACAAGCTTTACCGGATAGCTGGAACAGGACAATTTGCCAGCACTGTCGGCACGTATATAGAAAAGGAAGCCACGGGTTTTAAATGGGTATTAGAAAATAAGTGTAACTTAGTCATTGAGGAGCCAAGGGAACACCCTATTTGTCAGGAATGTCCTCATCAAGAGGCGTGCAAAGAGGTATTTGAGATAGGCTGCCCTATTATATTAGAAGGTGAAGTAATCGGTGTTATTGCACTGGCTTGTTTTAAGAAAAAACAAAAGAAAGTGGTATTTGATAATCTATCCTACTATATAGATTTCTTGGAAAATATTGCGCAGCTTATAGCTTCTAAAGTAGGGGAATATACTTATTATGAAGAAAATATTGTAACCTCTCATATGCTTCAGAAAGTGATGGAGTTTGTAAGTCAAGGGGTATTAATCTTTGGTAAAGGCCATACAGTAAGGTATATGAATAAATACGCAGAAAATATTTTAGGAAACAATCAAAAACAACTGGAGTATTTGTATAAAATTAATGCTTTTAAATGTATGCCTATAGAAGAAAAAAATAGAGAGTCGAACAGCCAGTATGTCTTTAGAATTGGACAAAAAAAGATTTATGTAGAAGGACGGGTTTATAAAATAACAACAGAGATGCAGCATTATATGGAAGTGTTTATATTTCAAGATGTTGTTGATGTGAAAAAGCGTTATGTACAGGTACAGAAAGAAGAATGCAGTTTTGATACAATGCTCGGAAGTGCCAAAACTTTTATAAAAGCAAAAGAACAGGCCAAAAGGCTGGCACAGACCGATAAACATTTATTTATTTTGGGAGAAAGCGGAGCAGGTAAAGAAAGTTTTGCAAGGGCTATTCATAAGGACAGCCCCCAAAAGGATAAGCCATTCATTAAGGTGAACTGTACAGGTATAACGGAAGCGAATATTGAAGAAATATTTGGTGAGTATCCGTTAAGTCAAATCAGTCTGGCAGGAGAAGGCACTTTGTTTTTGGAAGAGGCAGCAGATTTGCCTCTAAGAGCTCAGGCGAAGCTGATGGAAAATCTGCAGCAATCAGGCAGCTTTAAGGGGAGGATTATTGCCACTACCAGTAAAGAACAGCCGCTTTTACTGAGTCAAAGCCAGTTCAGAAAAGATCTGTATTATTTATTATGTACCTTTATGCTTTATATACCGCCTTTAAGACATAGACAGGAGGATATTGAACCATTTATCACCTATCTTTTAGCTAAGTACAGTTATATGGAGGGCAAACAATTAAAGATTGAACCAGAGGCAATGGAAGCACTTAAGTGTTATGAATGGCCTGGAAATATTAGAGAAATGGAAAATGTGGTGAGCTATATGGTGGTGCTTAATCAAAGCGGCACGATCACCCATAAAGAAATCTTAGAAAAGCTAAATATAAGTAATGAGACGGAGACAGAAGAATTTAATCTGCAACAGCTAGAAAAGAGAACAATCATTAAGGTAATGAACCGTTATGTCAATACGACACAGGGTAAAAAGGCTGCAGCTAAAGTATTGGGAATAAGTATGGCTACACTTTATCGAAAAATAGAATCTTATCATATTGAGATTGAAAAAACATATAAAATTTCTCAAAATGAGAATTAAATATTAAAAAGAGATAAAATGATGGTTTTAAAATAGAAATATTACAGAACAGCTGTAAAAAGATTGAAGTCTGACGTTTAGTCTCTATAATAAACTTTAAAAACACGAGTTTTATCAGGAACAAAGTTTGCAAATAGAATGAAAAAGGAGAAAAATAATGGGTTTACAACTAAAATGGGTCAAAAATTCATATAAAAAATCTGAGATGGCTTGGGAAAGTAAAGTATTAAAAGAAAACACCCATAAAGAAGTCATGAAATTTCATGAAAGTTTTAAGGAATATCAAAAAACACCGTTTATAAGCCTTGAAAATTTAGCTGAGCATTTAGGCGTAGCGTCTGTTTATGTGAAGGATGAGTCCTATAGATTTAATCTCAACGCTTTTAAAGTATTAGGCGCTTCCTATGCTATAGGTAAAACTTTAGCACAGTTTTTAGAAAAAGATATCAATGATACGCCTTTTTCTTATTTGAAAAGTGATGAAGTCAAAGAGGCTATAAAAGGTGTAAAACTCACAGCAACAACAGATGGTAACCACGGAAGAGGGGTTGCTTGGACGGGGCAGCAGCTGGACTTAGATGTTAATATTTATATGCCAAAAGGCAGTACACAAAATAGATTGGATCATATTTTAAAACTAGGTGCATCAGGACAAATTACAGAGTTTAATTATGATGATACCATTCGCTATATGATTGAAAAGGATAAGGACAGCCATGTAAAAATCATTCAGGATACGGCATGGGAAGGGTATACAGATGTACCGGTTTGGATCATGCAAGGTTATGTAACGGTGGCAGCAGAGATGATAGAAGCGTTAGGAGATAAGGTGCCTACACATATTTTCTTACAAGCAGGAGTAGGAGCCTTTGCAGGGGTCATGGCAGAAGCCTTCAGAATGACTTATAAAGAAAAAGCGCCATATGTCATTGTAGTAGAAGCTGATGCAGCAGACTGTTTTTATGAATCCATAAAGTCTGGTGAAGTGAAAAATATCTCTGGAGATATGAATACAATTATGGCAGGGCTTGCCTGCGGCGAACCTAATCCGATTGCTTGGGATATTCTAAAAGAAAATGCGGACTGTTTTATTGCGGCATCTGACGAGGTAACAGCAAAAGGCATGCGTATGTTAGCCAATCCTTTAGGAACAGACAGCCGTATTATATCCGGAGAATCAGGGGCTGTGACAACAGGCGTATTAGGGGTGATTGCAGGGGACTCACAGTATAAAGCATTAAAAGAGCAGCTGCAAATAGGTCCAGAATCAGTGATCGTTCTGGTAAGTACAGAAGGCAATACAGATCCTGAGATTTACCAAGATGTTGTATGGGATGGTAAATATCCTTCTTTTTAAATCTTATTAACAAGCAATAGAGGAGGCGGATAGAGGATGGACAGTGGTATAGTTAATGGCAGGATTTATTGTGACGGTAAAATCATCAAAGGCAACTTATACATCAAAGATGGAAAGATAGAAACACTTACAACGGCCTATTTAAAGTGCGATAAGGAATATGATGCAAAGGGAAAATTAGTGCTCCCTGGGTTTATTGATCCTCATGTACATTTTCATCTTACAGTGGGTCAAAATACATCAACAGATGATTTTTACAACGGTTCCGTTAAGGCTGCGCTGGGTGGCGTAACAACTTTCATAGACTTTCTAGATCCTATAAAAACCACATCAGAGTTAGAAAATGCTTTTGATGCAAGACTTGAACTGGCAAAAGACAGCGTTATAGATTATGGATTTCATACAACGATAGCACAGCCTACAGAAGCTGCTGATGTGATTATAAAGGCCAGCACCAGAAAAGGTATACCCACTATTAAACTTTTTACAACTTACTCATCCTCTGATAGAAGGACACAGGACAGGTATATTGACCAGCTTTTAAAATATTCCAAAGAGCTTGGTGTCAGGATTCTTGTTCATGCAGAAAACGACAGTATGATTGTAGAAGATAAAACCATAAAAGTGCAAGATCATGAATGGGCAAGACCAGCAGTAAGCGAGACAACAGAGGTACTTAAATTAGCAGAAATGGCTAAAGAGAGAGATGGACTGTTGTATATTGTCCATGTCAGTGCAGGCAGTACAGTCAGGCGGCTAAAAGAAGCTTATCCGCAGCAGCTTCATCAGCAGACGGTTATATTAGAGAGCTGCCCACATTATTTTTTATGGGATGCCTCGATTTATGAAAAGGAGAAGGGGTATTTGTTTACGATGACACCGCCCCTCAGGCAGA
>JARBTY010000316.1 GCA_029239935.1 Clostridia bacterium
GGCAACAGCCATCTGCCAATTAACAAAGAGCAGCGAAACAAAAGCAATAACAGGTAAAGCGGCTGCGCCCACAAGCTGGGGTATAAAATGAGAAATAGCTTGCTCTACCAATGCATAGTCGCCCAGTATCATCGTCGTTAAATCCCCCGGATCCCTGCTTCCAAAGAAGCCAAGGGAAAGCTTCCTAAGGTGTTCTGCAAGGGCAATCCGCCCATTGGCTGATGCATCATAAGCTGCTGTAAAGGTCTTACTGTAAGCAAAACCTGAAACCATATACTGAATAAGCATAAAACCCAGCATAAACAAACTTGACCGCCACAGCCTTGTCATATCTAAAGGTAAGGCTGGATCTGCAAAAGACATATAGAGAGTATAAATAACATCTAAAACTGCCGCTGCAGGTATTATTTTACAAAATCCATCAATAAATGATGCTACGCAGGACATGATAAGAGATTTTGGATTTCCACTAGATATATTATAGATAAAATTTTTCATTTATCATTCACCGCCTTTACAACTTGACTTTTAGAAATGGACCAGTTCCCTGCATCTTGATGGGCTGCCCACATCCGTCCATAAAGGTCGTTATGGGCAATAAGTTCCTTATGGGTTCCCTTTTCCACAATATGTCCTTTGTTGACAACAAGAATCTGGTGGGCTTCTTGAATGGTAGAAAGCCGGTGAGCTATAATGATAACGGTTTTCCCTTTAATCAGTGCACTGAGTCCTTCTTGAATTTTAGTCTCATTTTCTGGGTCAGCAAAAGCTGTTGCTTCATCTAGAACTAAAATGGGTGCATCCTTTAAAATAGCTCTGGCTATAGCCACCCGCTGAGCTTCTCCTCCCGATAGATAGGTACCGCCCTCTCCTATTTTTGTTTGATAACCTTTAGGGAGTTTTTCTATGAAGTCATGACAGCAAGCCATTTTGGCTGCTCCTATCACTTCTTCTCTTGAGGCTCCGGTATTGCCCATACGGATATTCTCTTCGATGGTATCATAAAAAAGGTGTACGTCTTGAAATACAAAGGACACCATGCTCATCAGCTGCTCTGTTCCCATCTCTTTAATGTCAATGCCGCCTATATTTATACCCCCTGAAGAAACATCCCAAAATCTTGGAATCAGATTAGCGATTGTTGATTTGCCGCTTCCTGAAGGTCCTACAAGGGCTGTTATTTCTGTTTCTTTTGCAGTAAAAGAAACATCCATCAGTGCTTCTGTCCTAGTTTGAGCTTCTTTGCTATCATACGAGAAAGAAACATGTTTAAACTGCACATCAAAATGCGCCGGTACCCTAGGCACTTGAGGTTCCTCAAGAGGTTTCTGCATCAGTATCTCATCTATTCGTGATACCCCTTCTGAAATAATACGCATATTGCCTCCCAGATACATGAGCTTCATCATAGGTGTTGAAAGACCAGGTGCCAATACGAGAAATACCATTAAGGTCAGTGCAAAAGCCTGATTACCTGGCTCCTTACTCATAAGCAGTATGCCTATCGGCAGAATAAAGGCCAAAAGGGAAGATAAAATGGTTGTAAAAATGATGTAAGGCCGTTTGCAATATTTCGTGTATCTTACAGCCCAATCTCTATAGGTATTAATGGATTCACTAAAGCTTAAAAAAGTTTTAACAGTAAGCCCAAAGACTTTAACGGCAGGCATTCCTCTTACATACTCTACGCCTGCTGCATTCATATTTTCTAAAGTATCATGATAGTGTTTCATAGCCACAGCCCCTTGGCCGCTATTAAAGACTATTGCCTGCAGCAAATAGGCTCCAACAATAGGCACTGCACAGGCCAGTGCCATCTGCCAGTTAAGCAAAAACATGCCCCCCAGCATGATGAAAGGGACGGCGCAGGCTCCTATAAAATCCGGCATCTGGTGCGCAATAAACCCCTCTACTTTCTCTACGCTCATTTCTAACGTCTTTTTAATGGCACCAGATGACTGTCTGGTATGATAACCCATAGGCAGCTTCGCTAGATGATCTGCCAGCCGTAGTCTTAGTCCATATAAAATACGAAAAGCCGATATATGGGCAGCCATACTTCCTGCAAAGAAAAATAAAAAAGAGACAATAAGTGCACCAAATGCAAATAGTCCCCATTGACGTATAAGTGCCATATTGCCCAAAACTGGATGAGCCGCATTTTTTAAAAGTTCTTCTACAATAAAATATACCGCTACAAAGGGTACAAACATCATAACTGTGCTCATAACAGATAATAAGCCCGCGACGATTAACAGAGCTTTTTTCTCCCCTGCAATCTCTAACAGACGGGCTAGACCTGTTTTTTTCTCTGATTCTTTTCTCTTTCTCACTTACTTTCACCCCGCTCCTTAACATTTGATATTGATTCTCACAATCACTATCTGATGTCATCATACTTGATTACGAGGTATTTTTCTACGCCAAAAAGGAGCATTTATAAGCCAAAAAGTATTTTAATTCTCTTATCCGTTCCTTAGGCACCAAGAAGGGCTTATCCCGTACTTCTTTTTAAACTTCGCGGCAAAGTGGCTGGCATCACTATATCCCACCAGCTGTACAGCTTCTGTCACTCTTATTTTCTTTTCTTCTATTAAGTATCTTGCCATCTCCAACCTTTTATCAATAATATAAGCATGTACAGGCATACCAAAAAGTTCTTTAAAGCCTATTTTAAGTTTGTATTCATTCAGAAAAACCTTCTTTGAAAGCTCTTTAAGAGTGGGTGCTGCTATAAAATGCTCATCCAGCAGCTCTCTCACCTTATGAAGTGCACTGATATCGGAAAGAGAGAGATTGTACCCCGCTCCTGACTTTTCTTCCTCTTCAAAAATGCATTCACTCATATAGACTGCAATAAGCTCTAATATCTTACCTTCAAGATAGATTCTTTTAATAGCTCCTTCATAAGGGCAAAACATAATCTCGTTAATAATCTTTGTAAC
>JARBTY010000069.1 GCA_029239935.1 Clostridia bacterium
ATTACAAATGGTTGCATCGGTATCACCAAGTGATGCAACAAATAAAGCAGTAACATGGTCTATTGTAAGTGGAAGTGACTATGCATCAATAAGTACAGATGGCATATTAACAGCAAAAGCAAATGGAACAGTTACAGTAAAAGCAACATCAGTAAGTAATACAGCAGTATCAAATAGCTGTAAAATAGTTATAGCTGTAAAATCAGGTGGTGATAGCGGAAGTGGCAGAGGAAACTCAAAACCATCTGCAACTATTCCAGCAGTTAATCCTCCAGTTCTTAATCCAAATGAAACAGATGCACCAAAAACAGAACCAGTAAAAGTAAGTGTATCTTTAACAACTGGAGTAGCATCTAGTGCAGGAACAAGTATGACATTAACTGTAAAACCTTATGTAGAAAATGGCCGTACAATGGCAGGCATAAGAGATGTAGCAGGTATGCTTCATGTAGAGCAAAAAGATGTAGCATGGAATGCTAAAGACAAATCAATTGTTATCAACTCACAAGGTATCCTAATCAAACTTGTAATTGGCCAGAAATATGCTGTTGTAAATGGAAAAAGAGTAGCATTAGATGTGGCACCACAAGTTAAAGATGGCAGAACAGTTTTACCAGTGGCACAGATAGCACGTCTCTTAAACATAGAAACTCAATTTGATGCAAAGACTAAAGAAATTACTTTTATTACAAAAAAATAAGAATTCCTAACACTTTTCTTTAAATAAGTATTATATTTTTAAAATAGGCGACAAGAATGCTGACGTACATTTAGAAATAATAGTAAAGAAAAGTAGTATTACATAATTCGATAACAGCCACACAAAGATTAGTAGCAAAGGTAATGGAAGTTATAGGATAAAGTGATTCATTAATCGTTAGGATGTTAAAGGAACACTTTATAATAGTAAAGTGTTCCTTTTATGAAAAAGTTAGGATAACATATATAACTGCTTAATTATTTTCTGTATAGTTTTAAAATAAATAATTATATTCTGGAATTTATTAATAATATACTAACGGAAGTTTGGCTAGTTGAAATTAAAGAGGGGGATTTACAATGTTTAGACGAAAGATGAAAAGATTTACTGCTATGACAATTATATCAACTATGTTGATGAGTAATATGTCTGGACAAGCACTTTACGCTGCAGAAGTAGGCCACGGCGGAGAAGGCGGTAGTCAAGAAAACCAAAATTATGTTTCAAATCGAGGGGAACTACTGGAAACACCACTTATTGAGTTGCCATTAGGTGCTGTTAAGGCTACAGGCTGGCTTGAGAATCAATTAAAACTGCAGGCAGAAGGCATTACCGGACATATGGAGGAATTCCCAGATTATAATGAAACAAGTGCTTGGAAAGGCGGCAATGGTGAGGCATGGGAAAGAGGGCCATACTATTTGAGAGGTCTTATGTCATTAGCTTATGTTCTTGAGGATGAAGAATTAATGGCAAAAGCACAAGTGTGGGTAGAGTCTCTACTAGAGAGCCAACGTGAAGATGGCTTTTTTGGACCTCTAAGCAATACAGATTGGTGGCCGAGAATGCCAATGTTGATGGCATTAAGAGACTATTATGAAGCAACTGTTGCACTAGGTCATGAAGATGAAAGAATTTTACCTTTTATGGAAAAGTATTTCAGATATGAATTTCAAACATTGCCAACACAAAGATTAGCATCGTGGGCAGCTTCAAGAGGTGGTGATAATATTGACAGTGTATTTTGGTTGTACAATAGACTTTATGATGAAAACAATGCTGCAGAAACAGAGTGGCTGCTTGATTTAGCTGAGTTACTGAATGTACAAACAAGAGACCAGTGGTCAAACAGAAGCTGGACAGATTTATATAATAATTCAACGGTAAGAGTACATGTTGTTAATACGAGCCAAGGCATGAAAACGCCACCGGTATATTATCAGTATTCTAAAGCTAATGAAGATAAAACGGCTATATATAATGGACTGCTCAACTGGAGTATCGACCACAGTAGGGTGGATGGACTCCCAGCAGCAGACGAATCAGCACGTGATAATCGTTCTACAAGAGGTACAGAGTCTTGCGGTGTAGTAGAATCTTTATTATCTCTTGAAATAGCACAAAAAGTATTAGGAGATGTATCATTAGCTGATGAGATGGAAAAGATTGCATACAATACTCTGCCTGGTGCATTTTCACCAGATTATTCGGGACATACTTATTTCCAAGAAGATAACCAGATAACCAGGACAAAGGGTAACCGTGAGTATGATAATGACCATGGGGATAGTACGACATATGGTGCACCATCTGGATTTGACTGTTGTTTTGCAAATGTACATATGGGATGGCCAAAGTTTGTCCAAAATATGTGGATGGCTACAGAAAATAACGGTTTAGCCATTGTTGCTTATGGACCTAACAGTGTGACAGCTAGAGTTGCTGATGGAAAGACTGCAGTATTTAAACAAGAAACAGACTATCCATTTAAAGATACTGTTCAATTAACTTATCAAGGAGATGCTAATGTAAGTTTTGAACTTAAAGTTAGAATTCCTAGTTGGGCAGTGGCGCCAGTTGTAAAAGTAAATGGCATCACACAGGAAGGAGTTGCAGCTGGAGGATATTATACACTTACAAGAACTTGGCAAAAAGGAGATGTAGTTGAAGTCAACCTGCCAAGTGAAATTAAAACTGTAGGCGGATATAATGATTCTGTATCTGTAGTAAAAGGTCCTCTTATTTTCGGTTTGAAAATAAAGGAAGATTGGAGAATTGATAATGATAATAGTACAAGAGAATTAAAAGTTCAGCCTACAGAATTTTCTCCAACGAGGGAAGTATTTGCTGCAACCCCATGGAACTATGGACTTGTACTTAATCAAGCAAATATATCAGATAATTTCGAAATTATATACGATGATATAATAGCTGAACAACCATTTGCAGTAGAAGGAGCACCTATAACATTAAGAGCTATAGGACAAACCATTCCTAATTGGACATTAGCAGGGAATATCGTAGGGGCTCAGCCATTTGGACCAACATTGCCGAATACAAGCTTGCAGGCGCCCATTGAATTAATACCTTATGGCAGTGCACGTATTAGAATATCTCAATTTCCAAAAATTGGAACGCCAAATGAAGATGGAAGCATAGTTAAAACGACTGTAAATGATTCTAGTATAGCAAGAGATTCACTGGATCGAACAAAAAAATATTTAGAGTTTGATAATATAGCCGTACCAAAAGCTGTAAACTACACATTGGAAATCAATTATACAGGAACAGGAACTGGTAAACTTAAATTAAATAATAAGGTTGATGTATCTGTTGCATTTGACGGCAGTGGCAAAGCTACAGTTGATAATTTAAAAGGAAGAATATCAGATGAGTCATTTAAATTTAAAGATGGTCAATTAAACAATTTACGATTTGATATTCCGACTGGAGTACAAATAACTTCAATAAGAGTATTTCCAAACGATAAAGAGATAAGTGCAATTACAATTTTTAATACATTAAGAAATGGGGACAGCTTCTCTATATCAACAAACCTAAACTGCCAAGAAACTCCTTATGAAGTTATGTATGGAACAAACGCAGATAATCTAACTCATACAGTAAGAGGATTTAAATCAGATACAGCGATAATTACAGGACTTGATGAACAAACAGATTATTATGCAAAAGTTAAAGCCATGATCAATGGGAAAATAGTTGAAAGTGAAGTACTTTCATTTCCTAAAAAGAATTCAAGCAATAATGGACAATTAGAGCCAAATCCTAATGCGCCTAATGCTAGCTTTAATGACAATTTTAATGGTGGTTCAGGCTACAGCGAAAATTTCTGGGCAAAATATGGTGCAGCCGCAAAGATGAACTTTGATGGAGCGAAATATGTATTTACTGCAGATAGCAGACTTAAATCTGTAGTCAAAGATTCAGCAAGTAATAATTGGACAGACTATGTAGTTTCAGCAAAGATTGCTATAAAAGATAGTAACCCAGCAAACAACGCAGGCATTATGTTTAGATCTTCAAATATAGGAGATGAACCAGACGCCTACAATGGCTATTATGTAGGGATTGGTAAGTTTAGCGGACAGATGGGTATTATGATTGGGATGGCAGACGGATCTTGGCATGATATTAAAAAAATTCCTTATTCAATTAATGTAAACCAAGAATATGATCTCAAGATTGTCGTATTTAATGATCAATTTGCAGTATATCTAGATGATGAATTTATTTACAAAATTAAAGCTGGAGACATAGGTGATGGCTCGGATCAAAAGATAGTACCCAATTTTGCAAGAGGGACAGTGGGATTAAGATCATATAATGTATCTTTTACAGCAGATGATTTTGTTGTAAGGAACATAGAACAAGGAGATTTAAAGCCTTTCCAACCAGAGATCGCTTTACCACAAGAGTTATTCAGTGATGATTTTGATGATGCAGCGTACAGTGCTAATCATTGGACAGAGTATGATCCTAATAATGCTGTAAGTATTACTACAGATGGTGTTTACCAATTTAAAACAAATACAAAGCAAAAAGCAGTAGTAACAACAACTGATTCTGCTCTTTGGGTAGATTTTACAGCTGAAGCAGATATAGTTTTATCTGATAGCTTCATAAATAATGCCGGTATTATGTTTAGAGCATCAAACATAGGAAATGACCCAGACGCGTATAATGGCTATCATGTAGGAATAGGGGATATTGCAGGTGATAAAGGTATTATGATTGGATATGCTGATGGAGGGTGGCATGACATCAAAAAAATACCTATGGCAATAAATCTTGGTCAGACCTATAAACTTAAAGTTGTAGTATCTGGCAATAAAGCAGGTGTGTATCTTGATGATATATTTATCAGTGAATTTGATACAACTTTATTTACACAAGGGACTGTAGGATTAAGATCTTATAGACAGGCCTTTACAGCCGATGATTTTAGAGTTAGAACATCTACACAGGAAGAACTGGAAGACTTAGGAATAGGGGCAAGTGAACCAGAAAGAATTGAACCTGCAACATTTACAGATGATTTTACAAATGGAGACAACTGGCTGACTTCACAGGGGTCATCAAGTATAGCAGCTGGAGAATTAATCGTTCCATCAGCAGGTGGAACAAAAGTATACCTTAATAATACGGATGCATTATTGTGGAACGACTATTCTTATTCTGCAGATGTCACATTAACGGCTAATGGTAGCAATGCAGGCCTTATGGTTAGAAGCAGTGATGAAGAGGGTAATTCTGATTCTAATTCATACTATTTTGGTATTACTCCAAATAACTCCTATCAAATCGGACATTTTGATAAAGCTTGGCATGAAATTACTGTAGGAGCTGCTGATACTGGAGTAAGTCAAACACGTAATTTAGAAGTAAGAGCTTATAAGAATAACTTAGCTTTCTATATTGATGGGAAAAAAGTTTATCAAATGAATAATAATTCTCATGATGCGGGCAGAGTTGGAGTTAGAACATGGCATCAAGCATTTAAAGTTGATAACGTAGAGGTAAGACCTCTTACAAGCGGTGAGAAAGAAGAGCTGGAAGCAAAACCAGAATTTACAGGAGTTAAAATAGCCCCTATCTATGATGGTTTCCAAGTCTATTTCCCAGAAGTAGGATCCGCAAAGTCATATAAGATAAAATATGGTACAGAACCAGAAAATTATACTTATGAAGAAGTAGATATTAAGTTAAGCGGCTATGCAGCAGGAGCAATTACAGCAGGGAAGTCATCTGTTACAGGGCTTGATCCAGATACAACGTACTATGTAGTTGTTATCCCTATGAGCGGAACAACAGAACTTTCTGCTTCCGAGGAAATTGTTATTACCACAGGAAAAGAAAATAACATTGCTGATCAGAAAGCCGAAATGCAGATCGTTTTAGATAGTGCAAAGAATAGTTTAGGCATGGATGCAGCAAGTAGAGCAAGACTTAATAAAGCAATTACATATGCCGAAAGTCTTACTAGTGAAAATAACCAGATTGAGTATGAATTAGCAACACAATTATTAAAAGTAGCATTAGATTATGAAGCCAAAGAGTATAATGTAACATTTGATACAGATGGCGGAACACCAGTAGCATCTCAAGTAACAAGTCAAGTGTTAACTGTACCAGAAACAACAAAAGCAGGCTATATCTTTAAAGGCTGGTACAACGGAGCTCAGCTCATTGAATTCCCATACACAATAACCGAGGATATAACACTTAAGGCAGCTTGGGATAAACAAGACGAACAGCCAGCGATTCCAGTGACAAGCATAACTTTATCAGGAAAAGATGGAGTAACAAGTATCACAACTAAAGGCGGCGCATTACAAATGGTTGTCACAGTAGCACCAGACAGTGCAACAAATAAAGCAGTAACATGGTCTATAGTAAATGGAAGTAGTTTCGCTGCCCTAAGCACAGAAGGGGTATTAACAGCATCAGCTAATGGAACAGTTACAGTAAAAGCAACATCAGTAAGTAATAAAGCAGTATCAGATATCTGTGAAATAATAATTACAGGAAATCCAACTTCAGGAGAAGGCGAAAGTGGCGGAGGTGGTGGAAGCACACCAAAACCAACACCAAAACCAACACCAGCCCCAGAAGGCAGTACAGATACCACGGGTTCATTAGCATCACCAGTAATGAATATAAGGATATCTACAACAAGTGGTACAGCTTCTCAAAATGGTACAAACATAGCGTTATCTGTGCAGCCATATATAGAAAAGGGCCGTACAATGGCAGGTTTAAGAGATGTGGCCAATCTACTAGGCATAGAAAATCGAAATGTAGTATGGAATGGTAACGATAAAACCATTACAATCACTATGAACAATAGAACAGTACAGCTCGCAGTTAATCAAAACTACGTTATTGTAAATGGTGAGAAAATACCATTAGATGTAGCGCCTGCAGTTAGAAATGGGAGGACTGTTTTACCAGTAGCACAAATAGCAAGAATATTAGGAATAGAAATTCAATTTGATATAAATACTAAAGAGGTTATATTTAATAAAATGTAATAAAGTCGCTGTAAATAGGGTAAGTATTTTAAGCATCATGTAAAAAAACTATAAAGGGGTCTTAGACTTTGCCAAGAGAATGACAAAGTCTAAGACCCTTTGTATTTAGATTTCACAGATTGACAGAAGCAGATAGAAGGGTATACACTTATAAAGATTACTTTTTGGGCTTTAATAAACAGTAGAACATGAAAGAAAGTAGGGATAAAATGACTTATACACTTAAAAAATTTATCAGTTATTATAAACCTTACAAGGGATTATTTTTTACAGATATGTTTTGTGCACTGGCCTTGTCAGGTATAGACTTAGCATTTCCTTTGTTGGTTGGGTTTTTAATGAATGATATTTATGTAATACCTGATACAGGGAAAATTATGAAGTATGTACTATTTATTGGGGCGGGTTTGTTTGCCATGTATGTCGTTAGATATTTTTGCCAGTATTTTATAACTTCATGGGGACATATTATGGGAGCCAAGATGGAAACAGATATGAGAAGGGATTTATTTGAGCATCTTCAAAGGCTGTCTTTTTCTTATTACGATGAAACCAATACAGGAAAACTGATGTCTCGTATAGTAAATGATTTATTTGATATTTCTGAGCTGGCACATCATGGACCAGAAGATCTATTTATTTCAGTTGTTAAATTGGTAGGAACCTTTACGATACTGAGTATGATTAATGTCAAAATGACGCTTATTTTGATTATATTTACTTTGTTGATGTTGTATTTCTCTTATTTTTATAATCAAAAAATGAGAATTATCTTTAGGAAAAATAGAGAAAAAATTGCAGGAGTCAATGCGATAGCCCAAGATTCACTAGGAGGCATCAGGGTGGTAAAATCCTTTGCCAACGAAAGTCTTGAAATGCAAAAGTTTGAAGCTGGAAATGAAGCCTTTTTAGAGACAAAATGTGATAGTTATAAAATCATGGGAAAATTCTTCAGCGGCAATGGATTTTTTCAAGGCATGCTATACTTGTCAGTTGTTCTTTCAGGAGGCGTTTTTATCAGTAACGGCGCTATCAGTATTGTAGACCTGACGGTATATATTCTCTATATTAATACGTTTTTAAATCCGATAGAAAAACTTGTCAATTTTACAGAGCAGTTCCAAAAAGGGATCACAGGATTTGAAAGGTTTTTAGAGATTATTAACACACTGCCAGAAATCCAGGATGCTAAAGACGCAAAAGTTATAGGGAATGTAAAAGGTGAGATTGAGTTTAAAGAAGTCTCTTTTAGTTACAATGAAAAAGAAAATGTTCTGAGAGGGATTAATATAAAAATTGAGTCAGGAAAAACAGTGGCGATAGTAGGCCCTTCAGGTGGAGGGAAAACTACTTTTTGTTCATTGATTCCAAGGTTTTATGAAGTAACAGATGGAACAATCACGATTGATGGAAAAGACATCAGGACGCTAACTCAAAAGTCTTTAAGAGATGCAATAGGTATTGTGCAGCAGGATGTTTATTTGTTTGGCGGGAATATTAAAGAAAATATTGCTTATGGCAAACAGGATGTAACGGATGAAGAGGTTATAAAAGCAGCTCAGAAGGCCAATATTCACGACTTTATCATGAGCCTGCCCCATGGCTATGATACATATGTTGGAGAGCGAGGCGTTAAGCTTTCAGGGGGACAAAAACAAAGGATTGCTATTGCCAGAGTTTTCCTCAAGAATCCACCTATTCTGATATTGGACGAAGCCACTTCAGCACTAGATAATGAAAGTGAAAAATTCATTCAAAAATCACTAGAAGAGCTGGCCCAAAATAGAACAACCCTTGTTATTGCCCATCGTCTCAGCACCATAAGAAATGCAGATGAAATCATCGTACTGACTGAAGATGGCATCAAGGAAAAGGGAACCCATGAGAACCTGATTGAAAAAGACGGTATGTATGCCTATTTGTATAACATGCAGTTTGAGGTATAAAAAGTAATGGACAGCTATGAAATACAACAAATATTTCATAGCTGTATTTAAATGCAGAGGCAAAAGTGATAAATAATTTGGAGTCAAAAGGTAATGATATAATAAGGATTAATCGAATCTGTGGGGAGAGCAGGTGGCACATGGCAATAGAAAAAAGCAACCCATTCAGTAGGCATATCTTTATGTTTGCTTTCAAATGGAATTATATGGATAGTAAAAATGAAAAAACGAAAGGCTATAAGAAATTTAGTCAAAAAGTAAATCTTGAAGAATTTGATAAACAGCTCAATGCACAGCACAAAAAAGAATCCCCGTGGAAAAAGTGTGACTGTAAAGAAGGCCGTATTGCAGACTACAATGAATATACTTACTATTATCATAATGTAAGAGATGCCATTTATGCAGGTAATAAAAGAAGCCATCAGGCAGACAAAAAGGTTGATATTTATGAGTACCAGCTTAAAAAAGAAGACAACCCGCAGTATACGATTGGTGTGTTGGTAAAGGATGAGGCAGTCACTACAGGCACTACTTATACAGAAAAGGAGTATGTACTGGATGTCACTAAAATTGAACTCAAGGTCTATGATACAGGGGTAGGGATTCTCAGCTTTTTTACAGAGAATAACCAGGAATGTTCAATTGAAGTCATCAACACAATCAATAATTATGGCAGACGGATCTATCCCCAGTTTATAGAAAAGCGGGAGAGGGACTTGCCAACGCAAAAAACCAAGGAGACTTTTTTAGCCAACAAGCATCGTTTAAAGCTCGGAAAAGAAGAGGCAGATCACTATGTAGAAACCTATTCAAGTGACTATGAAGTAGAGGGGAACCGTATTTCCAATGTGATTATGGGGCTGCTTGGAGCGCATTTTAAAACAGGAAAAAATGCGCTGCGTACCCATAAGGAAGAGATTATTGCGGTAAGTCCACTTATAGACGACAGGATGTTTGTCATTTGTTTTTATGCTAATCAAGTATTAGCAGATACCTTCAAACAAATAGAAACAACAAATCAGGGGAAATATTATAACTATGTTCAAAATGATCAGTGGCATGAATATATCTTTATGGAAAAAGAAAAAAGCTGTCAAAGCAGATGGATGCTGGAAGATATTCTAAAACGCCACACGTATGAAAGATGGATTGAGAAAGGGACTTTATATGGTATGTCCTACAGCTCCTTTGTCTGTTTAACAGACGGCAATGAGTTTGGGATAAAAAATATTGCTGTGCATATGACAACCATTTATTATCAGATGATGTGTTTGGTTTTGGCTCAAAAGGCTTCTATTCTTAGATTCGAAGATGAACTGACGGATATATCTAATCAGTCTAAAAATATCCCAATAGAAGCAGTAGAGGAAGTTTATCAAAACTATCTGCAGTTTATTAATGGCATTTATTTTAGAGAAGTGACAGCGGAAGATCAGGGGATAGAACTTTATGCAATGGCACAAAATATCATGAGGATTGATATTGATGTTAAAGAACTGAAGGAAGAAATAGGGCAGTTGTTTCAGTATGTTTCCTTAAGAGCCGATAAAGAAACAGGAAAAGCGATCAATTCTCTCACCTATCTTAACACCCTTATTTTAGTACCTTCATTAGTGACTGGATTTTTTGGAATGAATATATTTGGGGAGCGTATGAGAGTCGCTTGGAGTATTACGGATTATAAAAAGTTAATTGTATGGGTTTGTATTTGGATTATATCTGTAGGTATACTGCCTCTTGCAATTATTAGAACAACATTTATCCAAAAAGCGATCTCAAAACTTCCAGCTGCTTTCCGTAAAGTATTTCCGTGGATTCTGGCCATAACAGCCATTTCAGTTTCAATATTATTACAGACAAAATAGCCGTTCAGTCTAGCCACTCATGATCATTAAAAGGATGCTAAATATTTTGGAATATAGTATACTAAGAATGAACACGATGAATTTGAATTTTAACCAAGGAGGATTAATATGCCAACGCCACATAATGCAGCAAAACCAGGAGATATAGCAGAAACGATACTTTTACCAGGAGACCCTTTAAGAGCCAAATTTATTGCAGATACTTTTTTAGAGGATGCAGTGCAGTATAATACTATAAGAAATATGTTTGGATACACAGGTACTTATAAAGGTAAGAAAATTTCAGTTCAAGGAACTGGTATGGGAATTCCGTCAATAGGGATTTATTCCTACGAACTTATTCATTTTTACGGCTGTAAAAACCTGATTAGAATAGGTTCAGCAGGAAGTATGCACAAAGACCTGCATCTTCATGATATTGTTTTTGCCATGGGAGCAAGTACTAACTCAAACTACGTGGATCAATATAATCTCCCAGGCACTTATGCGCCTATTGCTAGCTTTGAACTTCTGGAAAAAGCAGTAGCAAAAGCTAAAGAAAAGGGTGCAAACTACAAAGTAGGCAATGTATTATCGTCGGATATCTTTTATAATGCAGATAAAACGGTAACGGAAAGATGGATGACTATGGGTATTTTAGCAGTAGAAATGGAGGCGGCAGCACTCTATATGAATGCGGCAGCTGCAGGAGTGAATGCACTAGCGATGATGACGATTTCAGACAGTTTGATATCAGGCGAAGAATGCTCTGCAGAAGAGAGACAAAATGCCTTCACTAAAATGATGGAAATAGCCCTTGAATTAGCTTAATAAAGAGAATAAAAAAAGCTATAAGATATACTATGATATTTTATAGCTTTTTTATTAAAATATAGTTGTGGATAAATATAGAAAATATAGATAATACAGATAATAATGTTAAATTGACATATTTAGTGTTAATGTGTATAATTTAAAGAAATAAAGTTTAGGCAAACTTATTGAAAAGTAAGGACGCAAAGCTTGAAGCCTAAAAAAAGATAATCTTTTTATGGCAGTTCGGTTGCAGTTTATCAAAATGTAAATTTTGATAAACTGCATTTTGTTTATAGAGAAATAATTGCAAAAGTTTAGAAAGGAGGAAGTTTATGGGGCAGATGAATTTAGAAAAAAGACAACAAATAGTAACAGTGAGCAATGAATCAGATAATAGCTGGGAGTTTAAGGGTATGACTAATGAACTGATGGAGAAAAAAACAAAGCTTGCCGTGATTGGATTAGGGTATGTGGGCATGCCTCTTGCGATAGCTTTTGCAAAAAAAGTTCAAGTGATAGGTTTTGATATTAATAAAGAAAAAATAGAGAGGTATCAAAAGTACATAGATCCTACCGGTGAGGTAGGAGAAGATGAAATGAGACAAACCACTATGATCTTTACGGATGATAAAACGAGACTAAAGGAAGCTAAGTTTTTGATTGTAACCGTTCCCACGCCCGTTCATTCTGATAAAACACCGGATTTAAATCCCATGATACAAGCTTGTGAAATAATAGGACGTAGTTTGACTAGGGGAACAGTCGTTATTTTTGAATCGACTGTATACCCAGGGGTTACAGAGGAGATTTGTATTCCCGTTTTAGAAAAGGAATCAGGATTGATAGGCGGTAAAGAGTTTAAAGTGGGGTATTCCCCAGAGAGAGTAAATCCGGGAGATAAGGTGAACCGTCTGAATACTATCAAAAAAATTGTGTCTGGGATGGACGAGATAACGCTTGAAACGGTAGCAAAAGTGTATGAGCTAATTATTGATGCTGGGGTTTATAAAGCGCCGTCTATTAAAGTAGCTGAAGCGGCAAAATTAGCTGAAAATGCCCAAAGAGATATCAATATAGCTTTTATGAATGAGCTTGCTATGGTATTTGATCGCATGCATATCCAGACAAAAGATGTCATAGAGGCTATGAATACAAAATGGAATGCTTTAGGGTTTTATCCAGGGTTGGTAGGAGGCCACTGTATCGGAATA
>JARBTY010000317.1 GCA_029239935.1 Clostridia bacterium
CTTACAGGCAGAGAACTTGCTGAACATTTTGAGGTCTCAGTAAGAACGATATATAGAGATCTAGATAAAATAAGTGAAGCAGGTATACCTATAGCAGCTGTTGGTGGTAAAGCTGGTGGGTTCTATATCATGGACAACTATAGTTTAGATGATTTGTACTTGAATAAAGAAGAACACCATACATTAATGGCAGTTCTAGACAGTTTAAATGTTATATTTGGGAAAAACAAGCAGTTCAATGATATCGCTTTAAAATTTCAAAATGTTTATAAAAAGGAACACCATAACAATCAGCAGTTAAATATAAATATGTCTCATATGAGCATGGAAGATGAACTAAAGGAGTATGTATTTCTAATAAATAAAGGGATAGAAGAAAGTAAATTAATGATATTTCATTATATAAACAGAAATATGGAGTTCTCGGAAAGATATGTAGAACCTATCAGAATAGAGTATATTCGTGGACAGTGGTATTTAACGGGATATTGTAGAAATCGCAAGGACTATAGAAAGTTTAAGCTAGTACGCATAAAGAATTTAAGGCTAGGGGACGGCTTTCTGAAAAGGAATATATCAGCTGAGGAGCTAGAAGAAATATTTTATAAGAGTTATGAGAGTAAAGATATAAAAATAAGGCTGAAGTTTACTAATAAAATAGGTGAACAATTAACAGAGTATTTTTTGAAGTCTAACATAAAAAAGAGTGAGGAAGGGGACTTTATTGTAGAAGGACATTTTCCTTATGAGGAAGGCCTAATCAAATTTATACTAGGTTTTGGAAATGAATGTGAAGTGATATCACCTGAATATTTAAGGGAAGATACAAAAAAGTATTTGGAAAAAATATTAGAAAGATACAATGACTGACATAATGGTGTCAGTCATTGTGTCGTATAATAAGTTTATAGTAGAGAAAAATAGATATAAACTAAAAGGTACTATTTGAAAGGGAGAAGAAATGTTAAAAAAAGAATTGTCACCAGGGATTATAGAATATATTTTTAAGCCAAGGAGGGGTCAGCATTTTGGAAACAGGATAACAGCATTGATAAACGAAGATAAGGTAGTTCTTATAGATACAGGATATCAGCATCAAATCGCAGAAGTTATTAAGGATTTGGACACAGAGCATTTAAAAGTAGAAAAAGCAATTATCACACACTTTCATGATGATCATATGGAAGGATTAAAAGTGTTACCTAAGCTTTGTGTGTATGGAAGCAAAAGCTATCAAAAAACCCTTGATAGATGGACACCAAAAGAAGAACATCACTATTTTACTCCAGATGTAGTTGTTGAAGGATCTCACAAGATACAATTTGGACGGCATGAAATTGAAATGATAGAATTTCCAGGGCATTCAATATGTACTATTCTTGTTAAAATAAATGATGAGTATTTACATATAGCAGATGAATTGATGTTTTCCAATCAGGGAGAACCCCTATTGCCTTGCATTACAAAACAAGAAGTAAAAAGTCAGTTTAAATCAATTAATAAGTTAAAAGAATATATGAGATATACGTTCATATTGGGACATGGGGATAATATAAAGGACAAAGGTCAGATTGCAGATACTATTGAAAATACAAGCCTTTATCTCAACAAAATATTAAGTACGAATGATAAAATAAGCTTTGAAGAAGCAATAAAGGAGTGCACCTGTACTTTTTTACATAAAGAATGGCATGAGAATATATATTGTGGATGATATGGTAAGATATTCAAATAATGGCTAATAGAGGATAATAGCAGTTTTACTGGGGATACTTAGATTGAATATAAAATTGTAAAGTGACAAAAAGCAAAGGAGTTTTACGATGAAGAAGAAAATCAGTATTTTTATAACCTTAGTGCTGATGGTCTCAATGATTCAGGGACCTTTATCAGCAAGTACTCAAGGAATACTAAGTATCCAAAAAATTAAAACACAAGATATAGTAAAGGCACATACCGGGTGTAAGATGCTTCCATCAAATAATGGCCCCCATGTACAGTGCATGAGGTCATCCAGAAGGCGAAGCGCAATGATGACGCAGGATATAGTTGATATAGCATCAGAGGATGATAGATTTGAAACTTTAGTAGCTGCTCTAAGCGCTGCTGGGCTAGTGGATACACTTAAAGGATCAGGACCATTTACCGTTTTTGCACCAACGGATGATGCGTTTGCCAAACTTGCACCAGGCACAGTGGATGAGCTGTTAAAACCAGAAAATAAAGAGACACTTGTCAATATTTTGACCTACCACGTTACGCCAGGTAAGGTTACTGCAGCAGATGCCTTAAAATTAGATGGCAAAGAAGTAACGATGGTAAATGGGGCTCCGGCTAGAATAGAAGTCAGAGATGGCTCAGTCTATATTGATGGTGCCAGAGTTATTATGACAGATATTATGGCAAAAAATGGAGTAATTCACGTAATAGATACTGTCATGATGCCACCAGCAAACTAAGTGGTATCTGATCAGATGATTTAAAAAATATTCCCAAAACCGCAGTTATAGTGTTACGGCTAAACGTACCACATAAAACTGCGGTTTTTGAGTATAACAAGACTTAATAAATATGATAAGATAAGTCTATATAAGATGCTATAATAGCAGAAGAATACAAAATAGGATGAGGGGGCGCTAGGATATGGAGATTAGAGTGATTCAAGATACGAATGTTGTTTATGAATTTTTGAAAGATAAGAATAGGTATAACTATCTTTACCAATTTTATGGTCTATCAGAAAAGCAGTGGAAAAATATTACATGCTATGGACTATTTGAGCACAATCACTTAAAAGAGATCGCTATGATTATGAGTCAGTATGATATACCCGTTTTGCTTGCGGCAGGTTTCGAAAATGAAGAATACAGCGCAGAGCTTGTCAAAGCCATAAAGGAATTCCTGCCAAGAAAATTTTATACGCATATAGATAGGCTGA
>JARBTY010000318.1 GCA_029239935.1 Clostridia bacterium
CCTGGAGAATCGGAGCTTATGGTGCAACCGGCCAACAATTAGTTTAACTAATTGTTGGTTTTTTTATTTTTAAAATTTACAAAAGGTGATTTTAATCTATATTTAATGAGATATTAATGTCAATTAATAGGGATTTAATGTTTGTTAATATATAGTTATTTTTACTAAAAAATGGTTGATAAAGCGATTGTGATGAGAGTATAATAAGATTAAAAATTTACAAAATATTAAGCTGTATTTTGATAAATTCTAAAATGAGTCTTCCTAATAGATGGCGCAGTCTAACATAAAGTTATATAAAGAGTACTTAAGGAGATGTCTATGAGAAAAGCAGAAAGAAAAAAGCTTGGGGACTTACTTTATGAAACCGGTATGATTACCAAAGAACAATTAGATTGGGGTATTGAAGAGCAGCACCGCACCAATAAAAAAATTGGAGAGATATTAGTTGAGGAAGGTATTATAACAGATAGAGACATTTTGGGGGCTCTAGAGTTTCAGCTCGGTATTCCCCATATGGATTTAGAGAAATACACGATTGATTATAATATCGCATCCAAAGTACCAGAAAGTATTGCAAGAAGATACACGGTCATAGCTGTAGGGATGGATGGTCCTAGGCTTAAAGTAGCTATGAAAGATCCTCTGGATATGTTTGCATTAGATGATCTTAAGATCTCTACAAAGATGGAGATTTTACCTTTGCTGGCAGCTGCAAAAGAAATAGAAAAGCTCATCAATCAGGCTTATGCTTTGGCTCAAACTAAAAACATTGTATTTGAAGTAGAAAAGCAAATGCAAGAAGAGGCACAAAATCTAGCTGCGGAAGAAAATCCTGAGACAGCAGAAAATGGACATATCATCGATCTTGTCAACAATTTTATACACAGATCTATTTTAAAAGAAGCTTCAGACCTTCATATTGAGCCTTTTGAGAGCTTTATCCGTATCAGATATAGAGTAGACGGACAGCTTTATGAGATAGAACGTATTAAAAAGGAAATGCTCAACCTCATGACAGCCAGAATCAAAATTTTATCCAATATGAATATTGCGGAAAGAAGGCTGCCACAGGATGGCAGGATGTCGAGACAAGTCAACGGCCAACAAGTCGATATGCGGGTGAGTATTTTACCCACGATTTATGGGGAAAAAACGGTTATACGTTTTATTTATCATAAGGGCAACCCATTAAAGCTTGAAGATCTGGGTTTTCATCCTGAAGATCATGAAAAACTTATACAGCTTCTTAATAATCCCCATGGCATCATTTTAGTCACAGGCCCCACAGGAAGCGGTAAATCCACGACGCTTTCAGCAGCACTGCGGGCACTTAATAAAGATCATAGGAATATTGTGGCAGTAGAGGACCCTGTTGAAGATAGGATAGAAGGCGTTAACCAGATTGCGGTAAATACCAAGATTGGTTTAACCTTTGCTCAGTGCCTTAGGTCTATTTTAAGGCAGGATCCAGATATCATTATGATAGGGGAAATGCGGGACAGTGAGACAAGCAGTATTGCCATCAGAGCAGCCATAACAGGACATCTTGTTTTAAGCACACTTCATACCAATGATGCAGCCAGTTCTATTGCAAGGCTGATTGATATGGGGACAGAGCCTTTTATGGTGGGGGCAGCAGTTAAAGGGGTTATTTCCCAAAGACTGGTCAGAAGACTTTGTCCTAACTGCAAGGTTAAGCATATAGTCACCGCTACGGAAGAGCTGATTTACAAGATTAAAGAAGGGACAGGCGTTTATCAAACAAGAGGATGCAGTGTCTGCAACCACACTGGCTACAAAGGCCGTATAGCTATTCATGAGATTTTGGCTTTAGATGGGATGCTTCAGGATGCCATAGCCAGCGGAGCCCTGACAACCGAAGAAATCAAAGAAAAAGCCGTAAAAAGAGGGATGCGTACCCTATGGGACAATGCCCAGTATAGTGTGCAGCAAGGATACACCACAATGGAAGAAATGCTGAGAGTGGCTTATGAACAATAGAAAGTGGGGATGCTGATGATAAATATAGATGCCTTATTACAAATCGTGAATGATAGGGGTGCATCGGACCTCCACATTACAACGGGGATTCCTCCGGCTATCAGAGTGAACGGCAGCCTTATAAGACTTGATATGCCTGCTTTAGGACCTCAGGAGTCTAAGCAGCTTATCGAGGAGCTGCTTCAAAAGGATGAAAGCATATACATTAAATTTGAGGAAAGAGGAGAGGTAGACTTTTCCTACGCCATTCCTCAGATTGGCAGATTTAGAGTGAATGTGTTTAAACAAAGAGGCACTTATGCGGCAGCTCTAAGGGCTGTTGGCATCACGATTCCTTCCATGGAGCAGCTGGGATTACCGAGACATATTTTAGAAAACTTATCTAATAATTCAAGAGGACTGGTGCTTGTAACTGGGCCAACAGGAAGCGGTAAGTCTACCACCCTTGCCACCATGATTAACTATATCAACGAAAGGAGGATGGGGCATATCCTGACGTTGGAGGACCCCATTGAATACCTTCACAAACATAAAAACTGTATTGTCAATCAAAGGGAGATAGGGATAGACAGTAAAAATTATTCCGAAGCCTTAAGAGCGGCCCTAAGGGAGGATCCGGACGTTATTTTAGTCGGGGAGATGCGGGATCAGGAGACCATTGCCACAGCCATAACGGCAGCGGAAACTGGACATTTGGTGCTGAGTACGCTGCATACCATAGGAGCTCCTCAGACTGTTGATAGGATTATTGATGTTTTTCCGCCCCATCATCAGCAACAGATCAAAGTGCAGCTTTCTAATATTTTAAAAGGGGTCGTTTCACAGCAGCTGCTTCCTCGTTCGGATATTAAAGGCAGGTGTGTGGCGCTTGAAATCATGATAGGCAGTCCGGCCATCAGCAATTTGATCAGGGAGGGCAAAACACAC
>JARBTY010000319.1 GCA_029239935.1 Clostridia bacterium
AATTACAAATCTTCTTGATAAATAGCCTCCGGCTAAAGGTATTACAACGAATAATATGACTGATAGAAATAATGTATCATAGGGTACGATTACATCGCTCACGCCTAAAAGAAAAGCAACGATGGGTGTAAAAGCCACTAATAGAATAATATCGTTCACTGCTACCTGTACTAATGTGTATGCCGGATCTCCCTTTGTTAAGTGACTCCATACAAAAACCATTGCAGTACAGGGTGCTGCACCCAATAGTACTGCGCCTGCCAAATAATCCTTCGCTAAATCTGCAGGTATGAGGGCTTTAAATACTACATAGAAGAAAAAGGCTGCTATGAAATACATTGTAAAAGGCTTTATCAACCAATTTGTCGCACAAGTTACAATCAAACCTTTTGGTTTTTTTGTTGCATTTACTACACTTGAAAAATCTATTTTTAACATCATCGGGTATATCATGAGCCAAATTAAGATTGCTACAGGTATGGAAACCTTTGCATATTCAAACCTGCTTAGGGTCTCTGGTACTATTGGCAGCACCTGACCCAAGACTACGCCTGCTATTATGCATATTGCCACCCAAACCGTCAGATATTTTGCAAAGAAACCTAACGCTTCATTGTCCTTTTTTTTGAAATCTTTTGTATCACACATTCTATTTTCCCCCTTAGTTATGAAGACATCCCTTGCCATCTTTTAGATCATCACAAGATATGCCGCTGCTCTTGTATTTTTCCAGTTTTATTAAATCAACTTTACATTTTTCAATTTTGTTTAGTTCCATGCATATGAAATCCTTTAAAAATGGAAACTCCTCTAATGTATCATCATTCATTTTATAATATACATATAAAGCTCTCTTTTCATTTTTTATTAGTCCGGCAACTGTTAGTTTATTAAGATGCCTAGATGCATTTGATTGATTGATGCTAAGTATTTGCTCAATTTCGCACACACAAAGTGCGCCTTTGCTTAACAAATTTAAGATTCGTAGACGTGTTTCATCCCCTAGTGCTTTCATTATTTGTATCAGATCCACATTTTCACCTCCTGTATATTACTATATTCGCTTTCACTCATATAATATGTTATTCACTTGCCAAAGTCAACCTACTTAACAGAAATTTAACACTTCTTTTCTATGCTTTTGCACACTTTATAATTAACCTATTATCAAAATTCTTGTTATTTTAATTTGTCCATAAGATAAATCATTTATGAAGTCTTATGGATTCACTCATTTTCAAGACACTTTTATCATATAAGTAATTGAATACATAAAAGGCAGGTTGGCTATGAAGGATTATTTGCCCTACTTCTTTGCCTTGGCGGCAGGGATTTTTACTGCTTTGGAAGTAGGAATAAACGCTCGACTTGGTAAATTAGTGACGCCTAAAATTGCTACGCTACACAGTTTAATTATGGGTGTTCTTTTTTTCTTTACAATTAATCTATTGCAGGGATCGCTATATCAATATAAAAGAATATTAAAAATAAATCCACTGTTGCTTATTGGTGGTTTCTTTGGTGCGCTTATCATATATATTTCTACTAAAACTGTACCAAAGCTCGGGATTACGACTACCTTAATTTTAGTTGTTTCTGCGGAGGTTTTGACAGGTCTATTTATTGACTGCTTCATTACCAGGGAACAAGCATTCAATATTGTAAAAATTGCGGGTCTGTTATTTATCCTCATTGGAATCTATATTTTAGTAGACTAGCTGTATATTAAATATTCTAAAATAAGACAGCCTTGAATAAACTTTAGTATTAATACATAAAGGAGGATTAGCGTGAAGAGCAAACGCAGTAAAATGGGCATAATAGTCCTCTCATTCATACTTTTGATTTTAATTGCTATACCTCTAAAAACTTACACTACGAAGCTGATATATAAAGTTAATCACTATCTGCCTAATAATTTATATGTAGATCGTCTTCATCTTGGCGGCAAAACATTGGAGCAAGCTTTTAATGCATTAAGTATGCTTGAGGAAGAACAGTTAAAAAAGCCTATTACCATACTTTTTGATGATGGTAAGGGCTATTATGAGAGCAATAACTTTACTTATGAGCAGTTAGGCTATTATGCAGACAAGACGAATATTGTTGAACAGCTAAATGCAATTATGGACAAGGATATCGGTATTATGAATAGGTTCTTACGTTACAGAAGCATCGAAAAATCAAAGCTGGTTTATCCATTGAATTTTAGCATTCATTATGACAAGTATATAAAAGCATTAGAGATATTCGATAATACTAAATTAAAGTTACCTATAGACGCTAAGTTTGCCATCGTGAATGGAAAAGTACAGATTATTGAAGAGGAATATGGCTATTCTTATGATAAAGAAGGATTATTTAAGGAATTGCAAAGGAACAAAGATCTTACAACCGCAAAGCTTAATGTGAAGGCAGTTAAGCCCGCTATTACTGCAGAATTGCTTAAAACGCAAGGAGTTAAAGAGCTTATATCGAGTTTTACTACAAACTTTGATGCAGGTAATGCACCAAGGTCTTCAAATATAAGACTGGCTGCTAAAATCATAGATGGTACTATTCTACCGCCTGGCACAACCTTCTCCTTCAATGAGGTAGTTGGTGAGCGCACTGAAGAAAAAGGATTTAAGGAAGCGGGTGTATATATAAACGGTAAGGTAGACACCGGTATAGGCGGCGGCATTTGTCAGGTTTCTACTACTTTATATAATTCAGTACTGTTGGCAGATCTTTTTGTTAAGGAAAGAAGCAATCATAGTCTTACTGTGCCCTATGTACCTTTAAGCAGAGATGCAGCGGTCAGCTGGGGTACACAAGACTTTAAATTTACAAACAATACCGAAAATCATATATTCATACACAGCAAAACTACCAGTGGCTCCATCACCTTTGAGCTC
>JARBTY010000070.1 GCA_029239935.1 Clostridia bacterium
AGCTGTATCTATAGGAAAAGAGGAGATCAATGTGGTTTATAACATATTAGGTAAAAAACGTTTATACTTTGATGGGGCCATGGGGACGGTCCTTCAAAATAGAGGGTTAAAGCTAGGTGAACTGCCAGAGGCTTACAATTTTACACACCCAGAAGTCATTGAAGATATTCATAGAGAGTATTTGAGAGCAGGCGCGCATTTTGTAACAACCAATACTTTTGGAGCCAATCGCTATAAATTAGATAAAGGTCCCTATTCTGTAGAGATGCTTATCAAACAGGCAGCGGCGCTTGCCAAAAGCGCAGCAAAGGAGTTTGCAGATACGTATGTGGCACTGGATGTGGGGCCCAGCGGCAAAGTGCTGCAGCCTATAGGAGATGTTTCTTTTGAAGAAGCTTATGACGTTTTTAAGGAACAGGTTATAGCAGGAGAACAGGCAGGCTGCGATGCTATTTTGTTTGAGACTTTTACTGATTTATATGAATTAAAAGCAGGTGTTCTGGCAGCCAAAGAAAACACTTCATTACCTATATTTTGTACCATGAGTTTTGAAGAGGGCGGGCGTACATTTTTTGGCACAAGTATACAGTCTATGATTTTGACCCTTGAAGGCCTGGGGGTAAGTGCTCTAGGAGTCAACTGTTCATTAGGTCCCAAACAGTTAAAACCTATAGTGGCTGAGATTATGAAATATGCCTCTGTTCCTGTAATGGTACAGCCCAACGCAGGGATTCCAGCCATGAAGGATGGCGTTGTTCAATATGATATAACACCAGAAGAGTTTGTCTCATGCATGAAAGAATTTGCTGAGCTAGGGGTCAGCATCCTTGGTGGCTGCTGCGGAACCAATGAGAAGTATATCAAAGGGATGACGGATCAAATGAGTACACTTGCTTACAAAAAGCCTGTTAGAAAACAAATAACAGGAGTATGCAGTGCTTCAAAGGCAGTTTATTTTGACGATGTGGTTATTATAGGAGAAAGGCTTAACCCCACAGGTAAAAAGCTTTTGCAGGCGGCCTTAAGAAGAGGGGATATGGATTATGTACTTGGGGAAGCCATTACCCAGCAAGAGCAAGGGGCACATGTGTTAGATATCAATATGGGGCTCCCAGATATAGATGAAGTTTCTATGTTAAGACAAGCGGTTATAGAAGTTCAGAGCCTTGTTAACCTTCCACTTCAGATTGATTCCTCCAATGTAAAGGCTTTAGAGGCGGCAGCTAGAATCTATAATGGAAAACCAATTATTAACTCAGTGAATGGTAAAAAGGAAAGCCTAGATACTGTTTTGCCTATTGCTAAGAAGTATGGGGCTTGTGTTTTGGGCCTTACATTGGATGAAAAAGGAATACCTGCTTCTGCTGAGGAGCGATTAGAAGTGGCTAGAAAAATAGTAGAGGCTGCCCTTAAAGTAGGTATTCCAAAAGAAGATGTACTTATCGACTGCCTGGTAGTAACAGCCTCTGCCCAGCAGAGTCTTGTTAAAGAAACCTTGAGGGCAGTAAGACTCGTGAAAGAAGAGCTGGGTGTCAAAACAGTGCTAGGGGTAAGCAATGTCTCCTTTGGACTGCCTAATAGACCACTTATTAATAAAACAATGCTCTCTATGGCACTGATGCAAGGTCTGGATGCACCGATTATGAATCCGGGTGATCAAGGGATGACAGAGACCATAGATGCTTATAGAGTGCTTATGGGTAAAGATATAGATTCAAATGCCTATATAAATCACTACATGGATGTGAAAAATAATGAGGCAGGGGCTGAAAAGCAGAGCGAATCCTCTAAAAATAATGATTTAAAACAAGCTATTACCAATGGATTAAAGGAAGAGGCAAGGACTGCGGCTATCCACTGTCTTAAGAGTATGCTGCCACTTCAAATTATTGAAGAGTACATTGTACCAGCCTTAAATGAAGTGGGACAGCTTTATGAAAATCAAACGATATTTTTACCACAGTTGATTAAATCAGCCGAATCAGCCAAAAAAGCTTTTGAAGTGCTGCAGACAGAACTTATCAAACAAGATGCTGAGTATAGCCTAGAAAAAAATAAAGTGATACTTGCTACAGTATATGGTGATATTCATGATATTGGAAAAAATATTGTTAAAGTTATCATGGAAAATTATAATTTTGAAGTGATAGATTTAGGGAAAGATGTGCCTAGTGAAAAAGTGGTGCAGGCAGTCAAAGAACATCAAGTGAAGATTGTAGGCTTAAGTGCACTGATGACCACTACGGTAACCAGCATGAAAGAGACAATTGTTAGCCTCCGTGAAACCTGTGACGATGTAAAAATTATAGTGGGGGGAGCGGTACTTACAGAGGACCTAGCTCTTTATGTAGGAGCAGATTATTATGCAAAAGATGCAATGGAAACTGTAAGAATTGCACAAAGCATTTTAGATAATTAAGACAAAAAACGACGAGAAATTTTGATGAAATAGCAGATAATATTTGATTTTATGCTAAATATAGTATAAATTAATAATATGCATGTGCTCATTGTGGACCGGGTTTTGTAGGTATGCTTATTCAGTAAGACTAGCTTTACTTTAGGGGGGAGCGAAAAATGGATAGTGAATTGGTAAAACAAAAGGAACTAGCAATAGAATATTTGGAGGTAGAACTTCAGCAGCAAAGAGGTATGTTGTGGCTGCTAGGGGAAATTATGAAGGAAGCTGTTAATATCACTTCATTTAAGCAGCTGATGTCTATACTGACAGATATGCTGATGGGAGTAATGGGGGTCACAACTTGCTATCTCATCATAGCCCATGAGAATGATCACAAAGTTTATTTTAGAAGTGTGGAACTCAAAAATGATTTTAGAGAGATAAAAGTAAATCATATGCCCGATTTTCTTAAAAATTTAAAAGGTTCATATACATTTTTATCAGAAGAGATAACTAGCCCCCTCATTGAAACGATGGGAGTGCCCTTATCAAGACTGGCTGTACCCCTCAAAAATTTTAATGATAATACTTCCTTTGGGGCGTTGGTATTAGAGCATGAGGAACCTAATTTTTTCACAGATAATACCATTGTTTTTTTTGAAACATTAACCATATTTATTTCTATTAATGCTCAAAACTCCAGGCTTCTTCAAAGCGTTTCAAAGGAATCCCACACAGATCCCTTAACAGGAGCTTATAACAGAAGACATCTTCAAAAGGCCCTGGATAAAGTCTATAAGGCCAAGCATGTCATGACTGTAGCTGTCATAGATACAGATAACTTTAAGGCTGTTAATGATTTGTTAGGACATCTAAAAGGGGATACAGTGCTTAAAGCGATTTCGCAGTTAGCCAGAGGATGCGTAAGGGAATACGGCGGAGAAGTGGTACGGTACGGGGGAGATGAGTTCGTAATACTCATTCCTGTCCCACTGGAAGAGGCCATACATATTTTGGAAGAATTCAGGCGCTCCATTTATTATATACGACTAACTTATGACATAGATGTACCTATTACAGTAACTTTAGGAGCTTGCTCCTATCCAGATATGGTGACAGATCCGCATCACGCAGTCAGAGCAGCAGACAATGCACTGATAAGAGGTAAGATGACAGGGAAAAATAGAGTTGTATTGGCCATAGAAGAAGATATAGAAAAAGGCAGAGCTGCAAAATAATATACATAGAGTTTGAAATTATACATATCCTAACGACATAAGAGAATCTATAAAAAATCCGATATATAAAAAGTAGTTTTAAAAATTTGTTTATGTCATATAGTGACAAATGTTTACAATTGTGATATTTTAAACAATGTACATGTAAAAATCTATCACTATTTTTGCTAAGATAGTATGAATGTAATTGAAAACAATCTTGAAGAAATCAAGGAGTAACAAGTGATGAATAAAATCAAAGTGATGAGTATATTTGGCACAAGGCCAGAGGCAGTAAAGATGGCGCCTCTTGTCAAAGTCTTAGAGCAAAATGAAGAGATAGAAAGCATTGTATGTGTGACAGCACAGCATAGAGAGATGCTGGATCAAGTGCTTGATATATTTGAGCTGGGTACACAATATGATCTGGATATCATGACCCAGAGGCAGACGCTGACGGGGATTACAGTGAGAGTTTTAAAAGGCCTTGAAGAAGTTTTAGAACAGGCTAAGCCAGATATGGTACTCGTTCATGGTGATACAACCACTTCTTTTGTAGCAGCTTTAGCAGCTTTTTATAAGCAGATAAAGGTAGGACATGTAGAAGCAGGTCTTAGGACATACAATCGTTATGAACCTTTTCCTGAAGAGATGAATAGAAAGCTTACAGGGTCACTGGCTAATCTGCATTTTTCGCCTACGCCGCTAGCTAAAGCCAATTTGCTTAAAGAACACGTAGAGGAAGAAAGTATTTTTGTCACAGGTAATACGGTTATTGATGCACTTAAGACAACAGTAGAAGATGCGTATAAGTTTACGGTAGAAGAGCTTAATACTATAGATTACACCAATAAAAAGGTGATTACAATGACAGCACACCGAAGAGAAAACTTAGGAGAACCCCTTAGAAACATCTGTGAGGCGGTGCGGGATATTGTACTTCGTAATGAAGATGTAGAAGTTGTTTATGCGGTTCACAAAAACCCTGCGGTTAGGGAAGTAGCAGAAGAACTTTTGGGCAACGTGCCAAGGGTACATTTGGTAGAACCACTTGATATAAAAGATATGCATAACCTGATGCGTAGGTCTTATCTGGTACTTACAGATTCCGGCGGACTACAGGAAGAGGTGCCTTCTTTAGGCAAACCTGTGCTCGTTCTTAGAAATGTGACAGAAAGGCCAGAAGGTATTGAGGCTGGCACATTAAAGCTTGCAGGTGTACACAAAGAGCAGATTTTTGAGCTAACCCAAGAACTTCTAGAAAATGAAACGCTTTATAGACAAATGGCACAAGCCAAAAATCCATTTGGCGACGGTGAGGCATCGGAAAGAATTGTTCAGGCCATCCTGTATCATTTTGATCGCACTAAAGAGAGACCAAAAGACTATTGCTATAAATAAAAGTAAAGCTAGATGTCTATTATAAGAGGTGAGTACATGAAAAGAAATAACTGGGCAAGGTCTCTTATGTTGATATCGCAATTAGGTATCTCTATGATAACACCTATTTTATTGTGTACAGCTATAGGTATATTTTTAGATGATAAGACCAACAAGGCACCCTTGTTTACAATCCTATTTATCTTGCTAGGTGTAGGTGGTGCTTTTAGGAATTTATTTTATATAACAGGCAAAGAGATTAAAAAAGGAGAAAAAGATGAATAAAGGTTATCTGAGTAAAAACTTTATGCCAATTGCTATGATAGGATTTTCCATAATCGTTTATACTATAGGCATCATGCTGGTGGATGATAAAGTGAGCTGGAGCAAAGGGCTCTTATTTGGACTTTTATTCTCTCTTCTCAAGCTTAAGCTTATGGAAATGGCATTTAATAAAGCGGTTACCATGCCAGAATCAAAGGCCAAAAACTATGCCACAATGCATTATATCATAAGATACTTTTTAACGGGCATCATATTAGTAGTTGCAGCAGTTGAACCAAGTATTAACATATTAGGCACCTTTTTTGGTATTGTTTCAATGAAAGCGGCAGCTTATATGCAGCTGTTTTTAAAAAATAAATGAGGCAACTAGAGCGATCCGCTCATTGCATATATAATTTCGATAGAAAGGGGAGTGAGTAGGTGGAGAATTTAGATTTTGGTGTTCAGACAGTCATCAAATTATTTGAAGTAAACGGTACAGTACTTGGTATAACAACCACGCACATTAATACCTGGATAATTATGGCGTTTCTTATAGTCATAGCACTTATTATAAGGATTAAAATCAAAAACTTTAAAGAAGTTCCAGAAAGCAGATTTCAAAACATTGTTGAAGTAATAGTGGATACTTTTGGGAACTTTACAGCAAGTACCATGGGTGAAAAAAACAGAAGTTTTTCTTACTTCTATGGACCAGTATTTTTGTTTATCCTTTTCTCCAATCTTTCAGGATTAGTAGGCCTTAGGCCACCTACAGCAGATATTGCGACAACACTTGCATTAGCTTTAACAACATTTTTTATGATTCACGGTTATGGGGTAAAAGCAAAAGGGCTTGGTTATTTCAAAGGCTTTTTAGAACCAATGCCATTTTTATTGCCGCTTAACATCATAGGAGAGCTGGCAACACCGATCTCTCTGAGTTTCCGTTTATTCGGAAACATACTAGGTGGAACAATTATCATGGGGCTTTATTATTCCATGATGCCACTTATACTTAGGATAGGAGTACCAGCTGTATTTCATCTTTATTTTGATGTATTTGCAGGAGCACTTCAGACCCTTATTTTTGTAATGCTTAGTATGACGTTTGTATCTAGCGCGATGGATTAATAGGAAATGAGGTGATAGAAGTGTCAAGCATATTTGATTTGCTTTTTGGATGGATGGGTAAGGTAGATCCTGTAGCATTAGTTTTAGCTTTTTCAGCAATAGGAGCGGGACTTGCAATGATAGCAGGTATAGGCCCTGGAGTGGGGCAAGGTTATGCAGCAGGAAAAGCCGCTGAAGCAGTAGGCAAAAACCCAGAAGGCGGAAAGTCCGCTACACTTGTGATGCTTTTAGGAGCGGCAGTAGCAGAGACCTCTGGTATTTTTTCACTGGTTATTGCCATTGTTATGTTGTTTGCAAATCCTCTTGTTAACAAACAAGGGGTAGGACTAGTGATAGCCTTTTCTGCTATAGGTGCAGGCCTTTCTATGATAGCAGGTATTGGTCCTGGTATTGGCCAAGGTTATGCCGCAGGAAAAGCTGCTCAGGCAGTTGGAGAAAGACCAAAGCTTCAAAGTATTATTGTAAGAACGATGCTGCTGGGACAGGCCGTTGCACAGACAACAGGTATTTATGCCCTCATTGTTGCATTATTACTTTTGTTTGTTAATATTTTTCAATAAGTAGACAATAAAATTTTATGATCTTAAGGAGGAAGTAAGTTATGGAAAATCAAATCGATGGAAAAGCGTTAATTTTAGCATGCTCAGCAATAGGAGCAGGTCTTGCGATGATAGCAGGTATAGGACCTGGTATAGGACAAGGTTATGCAGCAGGTAAAGGAGCAGAGGCAGTAGGTCGTCAGCCAGAAGCACAATCAGATGTAGTACGTACGATGCTTTTAGGAGCTGCGGTAGCAGAAACAACAGGAATCTATGGACTTATCGTAGCTATTATTCTTTTGTTTGCTAACCCACTTATTACAAAATATATGCAATTATTAGGCTAATAAGAAAAGACGGCATTACTCGCATAGAAAGGAGGGCGCTTCCCTTTGAATACATCATTTATTACATTATTAGCTGCAGATGAGCCAGGTAAAATTATTGGATTTGGTATAGATTTACCTTGGGATCTCATGTTGCAGTGGTTATCGCTGATTGTTATTGTAGTGATTCTTTATAAGTTATTGTTTAAACCAGTTACAGAGTTTTTGGATAAAAGAAAAGAAGGCATAGCTAAAACAATAGATGAAGCAAAAGGTCAAAAAGCAACTGCTCTTGGGCTAAAAGCTGACTATGAAGCAAAGCTTACTCATATTGAAGAAGAAGCCAGCCAAATTTTAAAAGATACTAGAGCTAAAGCACTGGTGAGAGAAGAAGAGATTATCAGAGCTGCGAAAGAAGAAGCAGAAGCTATCAAAGCTAAGGCACTTACTGATATGAAACTTGAAAGAGAACGTATTAAAGATGAACTCAAAAAAGAGATGATAGAAGTATCGACTCTTATGGCTGGTAAATTTGTAAAGTCTGCTATAGATGAAACAAAACATAATGAGTTTATAGATGAAATTATAAAAGAGATGGGGGATGTACAGTGGCTAAATTAGTTATTAAAAGATATGCTACTGCCCTATTTGATATAGCTACTGAAGAAAGTAAGATGCAGCAATATGAACTAGAGGTGCAAATGATAGTAAAGGCTCTAAAAGATGAGCCAGATTTTACAGGCGTTTTGCAAAACCAAAAGGTCACATTAGAAGAAAAACTTAAGGTAATAGAAAATGTATTTGCAAGTCAGGTATCAGCTTCAATAGTTGGGCTAATGATTCTTGTGGTTAAAAAAGGCAGACAGCAGTTTTTAATCCAAATCTTACAGACTTTTTTAGAGCTTGTTAAAAAACAAAAAGGCATTTTAAAGGCCAGTGTTACTTCAGCAGTGGAGCTCAAGGCTGAACAGATAGAAAAAATAAAAAGTCAACTGGAAAATGGTACAAAAAGTCAAGTTGAAATGGAAACTGTAGTGGATCCTTCAATTATAGCAGGCCTTGTTATCAGAGTTGGTGATAAGGTAGTAGATGCAAGTGTACAAGGTAAAATGCAGGCCTTAAAGAAACAATTAACTGAACTTAAACTTGCGTAGAAAGGGGTGTAATGAGTTAATGAATCTGAGACCAGAAGAAATAAGCAGTATTATAAAAGAACAAATAAAAAACTATGCTACGCACTTAGAAGTATCAGAAGTAGGAACTGTTATTACAGTAGGGGATGGTATTGCCCGTATTCATGGCTTACAAAAAGCAATGGCGGGAGAACTGCTTGAATTCCCAGGTAGCGTATATGGTATGGTACTTAACTTAGAAGAGGATAATATTGGTGTTGTTCTTTTAGGTTCTGACCAAAATATTAAAGAGGGCGATACTGTTAAATCTACAGGCCGTGTGGTAGAGGTACCAGTAGGTGATGCACTGATGGGCCGCGTTGTTAATGCACTCGGGCAACCTATAGACGGAAAAGGTCCTATTAATACCGATAAATATAGACATATTGAACGTATAGCCCCAGGGGTTATTGAAAGAAAATCAGTAGATACGCCGCTTCAGACAGGACTTAAAGCGATTGATGCCATGGTTCCTATCGGAAGAGGACAAAGAGAGCTTATCATCGGAGACAGACAAACAGGTAAAACAGCCCTTGCGATTGATACAATCATCAATCAAAAAGGTAAGGATGTTATCTGTATCTATGTTGCCGTAGGTCAAAAGGCTTCTACAGTAGCACAAATTGTTGCGACTTTAGAAAAAAATGATGCGATGAGCTATACAACTGTAGTCGTTTCTACAGCAAGTGAACTGGCACCACTTCAATATATTGCACCTTATGCAGGGGTTGCAATAGGTGAAGAGTGGATGGAAAATGGAAAAGACGTACTGATTATATATGATGATTTATCTAAACATGCGGTAGCTTACCGTACAATGGCTCTGCTTCTTCGTAGACCACCAGGCCGTGAAGCTTACCCAGGAGACGTATTCTATCTGCATTCTCGTCTCTTAGAGAGATCTGCTAAGCTTTCAGATGCAAGAGGCGGCGGTTCGATTACGGCACTGCCGATTATCGAGACGCAGGCAGGGGATATCTCAGCATACATTCCAACTAATGTTATTTCGATTACAGATGGACAAATTTTCTTAGAAACAGAGCTTTTTAATGCCGGAATCAGACCTGCGGTTAACCCAGGACTTTCAGTATCCCGTGTTGGAGGCGCTGCACAAATTAAGGCGATGAAACAAATTGCAGGACCTATTCGTGTTGAACTTGCACAATACCGTTCACTAGCAGCTTTTGCACAGTTTGGTTCAGACCTTGATACAGCAACTCAAAATGCATTAATGCAAGGGGAACGTATTATGGAGGTACTTAAGCAGCCACAATATGCACCACTGAGCGTTGCTCATCAGGTTATTATATTATATGCAGCTACAAGGAAATACCTTTTAGATATTCCAGTTTCAGCAGTTGGACAGTTCCAAAGTGAACTTGTAGAATTTGTAGAAACAAAATATGCAGAAGTTCTTAAAGAAATTGTTAAAAAAGAAGGTATTACTAAAGAGCTTGAAGAAAAGTTAAAAACTATTGTCGTAGAGTTTAAACAAGGCTTTAAAGCAAATTAATTAGAAAGAGGGTCAAGCTAAATGGCGTCTTTACAAGATATTAAAGGGCGAATACGAAGCATAGACAGCACCAAAAAAATTACTAGTGCAATGAACCTTGTAGCAACAGCAAAGCTTAATAAAAGCAAAGCGGCAGCTCTTAGGGCAAGACCTTTTTTTAATAAGATTATAGCCACTATACAATCCATAGCTAAAAATGCAAAAGGAGCAGATTCACCTTATCTTAACCCTAATGGTTCAGATGTTAAAGCCTATATTACTTTAACGGCAGACGTAGGGCTTTGTGGAGGATATAATGCCAATATTTGCAAACTGGTTATGCAAGGTATACAAGATAAAGCAAAAACGCAGTTAGTTGTGGTAGGAAAAAGAGGAAAAGAGCAGTTCAAATCCAGAGGATATGATATCCAAAAAGAAGTTTTAGGCATATCAGAGCAACCTACGTATTTTGCTGCTAAGGAAATTGCAAACTATGTAATTGATCAATTTGATAAAGGTGAAATAGGGGAGGTCTATCTGGCGTATACCAGTTTTAAGTCCTCCATCCAACAAGAACCTGTGATGATTCGTCTTTTACCAGTAGATATAGAAAAGATACAGAGTGAAGAAGTAATTCAAGAAGGACCACCAGGAGATTTGCTAGTTTATGAACCATCCCCAGAAGCAGTGCTTGGGTATATACTCCCAAGGTATGTAGCAGATGTGATTTATGGAGGCATGGTAGAGGCAAGTGCAAGCGAGCAAGGTGCTAGAATGACAGCTATGGACTCTGCGACAGAAAATGCAGAAGAGATTATGGAAAAGCTAAACATTCAGTACAATAGAGCAAGACAGGCAGCTATAACACAGGAACTAACAGAAATAGTAGGTGGTGCTGAGGCACTCAAATAATTCATAAAGGAGTGAAAGAGCACATGGCGCAAAACATAGGACATATTGTTCAAATCATTGGTCCTGTTCTAGACATTAAATTTAGTCCAGAAAAACTTCCGCAGCTTTATAATGCTGTCAATATCAAAAGACAAGATGGAAGCACACTTGTTGTAGAAGTTGCCTTGCATCTTGGAGACGACGTTGTACGTTGTATTGCTATGTCAGCCACAGATGGACTTGTCCGTGGTATGGAAGCGGTAGATACAGGAGCACCTATATCCGTTCCAGTTGGTAAAGCTACACTTGGACGTATATTTGATGTGACAGGACTTGCAGTAGATGGTAAGGAAGACCCAGATGTAGAGAAGTGGCCTATTCATAGACCAGCACCTTCATTTGAAGAGCAAGCTACATCAGCAGAAATTTTAGAAACAGGTATTAAAGTTGTTGACCTCATTTGCCCTTACCTTAAAGGCGGTAAAATTGGACTTTTTGGTGGTGCAGGAGTAGGTAAGACAGTACTTATACAAGAGCTTATCCGTAATATTGCCACAGAACATGGGGGCTTTTCGGTATTTGCTGGAGTTGGTGAACGTACAAGAGAAGGAAATGACCTTTATCATGAGATGAGGGATTCAGGGGTTTTAGATAAAACAACGATGGTATTCGGACAGATGAACGAACCACCAGGTGCTAGAATGCGTGTGGCCTTAACAGGACTTACTATGGCAGAATATTTCCGTGACGAGTCAGGACAAGACGTTCTTTTATTCGTAGATAATATTTTCCGTTTTATCCAAGCAGGTTCAGAGGTTTCGGCTCTTTTAGGCCGTGTACCTAGTGCAGTTGGTTATCAGCCAACGCTGGCAACAGAAGTAGGAACACTTCAGGAACGTATTACATCAACTAAAAAGGGTTCTATTACATCTGTTCAAGCGGTTTATGTACCAGCGGACGACTTAACTGACCCAGCACCAGCTACAACCTTTGCCCATCTGGATGCAACAACAGTTCTATCAAGAGCTATTGTAGAGCAAGGTATCTACCCAGCGGTAGATCCTCTAGAGTCTACATCACGTATTCTAGATCCTCAGCTTGTAGGTGAAGAGCATTACACTGTATCAAGAAGTGTACAGTCTATACTTCAACGTTACAAAGAGCTTCAAGACATTATTGCTATTTTAGGTATGGATGAGTTATCAGAAAGTGATAAGGTTATTGTAAACCGTGCCCGTAAAGTTCAAAAGTTTCTTTCACAGCCTTTCTTCGTGGCAGAGACCTTTACAGGTATGGAAGGCAAATATGTACCTGTCAAAGAAACCATCCGTGCTTTCAAAGAAATTTTAGATGGACTTCATGATGATCTTCCAGAAAATGCTTTCTTGATGGTAGGTACGATTGAAGATGCTATAGAAAAAGCTAAAACATTGTAGGTGATGAATTTGGGAAAAAATACATTTAAGCTTCAAATTATAACACCACTTAAACAAATATTAGATGAAGAAGTAGAGTCCATTATTCTGCGTACAACAGAAGGGGACATGGGCGTATTATATGACCATCAGCCAACAGTGGCACTTCTTTCATACAATACAATCAGTTATACCCAAGAGGGAAAATCTAAGCAGGCCACGACTATGGGTGGATTTGCAGAGATTACTGAAGATAAAGTTGTTATTTTGACAGATGCATCAGAGTTTCCAGAAGAGATAGATGTTGAAAGAGCTCAAAAAGCAAAAGAACGGGCTACAGAGCGTTTATCACAAAGTAATATAGATAAAGCCAGAGCAGAAATAGCCCTCAAAAAGGCTATTACAAGATTAAG
>JARBTY010000005.1 GCA_029239935.1 Clostridia bacterium
TTAAGAGAAAAGAAATACACAAAAATCTTATCACTTGCTCCAGAAGTTTTATAAGGAGGTGTGAATAGTGAAAACTAAACTTAAAAAAGGCGATAGAGTCGTTCTTATTGCTGGAAAAGATAAAGGTAAAGAAGGTAACGTTAGTTTTATTGACCGTAAATCAGGACGCATCGTTGTAGACGGATGCAACATGATTACAAAACACCAAAAACCAAACAGAGCTGGTCAGCCAGGTGGGTTAATTGAAAGAGAAGCACCTGTTCACATTTCAAATGTAATGTATGTGCATAATGGAAAACCTGCACGTTTAGGTGTACAAATTAATGACGGCAAAAAAGTTCGCGTAGCCATAGTAAACAAAGAACGTTTTGTGATTGACTAATAGGCGAAAGGAGGTAATAGGCTATGAGTAGATTAAGAGAAATATATGATAACGAAATTATGAGTGCAATGACTCAAAAGTTTAATTATACAAATCAATTAGAAGTACCAAAAATCGAAAAAGTAGTAATCAATATGGGTGTTGGTGAAGCAAAAGATAATGCTAAAGCATTAGAAAGTGCAGTAGCTGATATGCAAATGATATCAGGACAAAAACCAGTTATTACTAAAGCTAAAAAATCTGTGGCGGCATTTAAACTTCGTGAAGGTATGCCAATCGGATGTAAAGTAACACTTCGTGGTAAAAAAATGTATGAGTTTCTTGATCGTTTAGTAAACTTAGCACTTCCACGTGTACGTGACTTCCGTGGAGTTAGTTCTACTGCATTTGATGGTCGTGGAAACTATGCTTTAGGTATCAAAGAACAACTTATTTTCCCAGAAGTTGAGTATGATAAAATTGATAAAGTTCGTGGTATGGACGTCATTATTGTAACAACAGCTCAAACTGATGAAGAAGCACGTGAGCTCTTGACACAATTCGGGATGCCATTTCAAAAATAAGGAGGGATACAAAGATGGCAAAAACATCGATGAAAGTTAAGCAACAAAGACCCGCTAAATTTTCAACTCAAGAATATACAAGATGTCGTGTTTGTGGACGTCCACATGCGGTTATAAGAAAGTTTGGTATATGCCGTATTTGTTTTAGAGAATTAGCATATAAAGGACAAATTCCAGGCGTTAGAAAAGCAAGCTGGTAATAATGGAAAGGAGGCAAATAAAATGACAATGAGCGATCCTATTGCAGATATGCTTACGAGAATCAGAAATGCAAATGTTGCGAAGCACGATATCGTTGAGGTTCCTGCATCAAAAATGAAAAAAGCAATTTCTGAAATTCTTCTTAATGAGGGATATATAAAAGGTTACCAAATTATAGCAAATGAAGATGGCATTAAATCAACCATTCGTGTAACTTTAAAATATGGTAAAGATAAAAATGAAAAAGTTATTTCAGGTTTAAAGAAAATCTCTAAACCAGGTCTTCGTGTATACGCAGACACAGATAACTTACCAAGAGTATTAGGCGGACTTGGTACAGCGATTATTTCTACAAGTAAAGGTGTAATCACTGACAAAGATGCTAGAAAATTAGGTGTAGGCGGAGAAGTTATCGCATTTATTTGGTAATATTGATAAAAAGTTTAAGGAGGTGCGACCATGTCACGTATTGGTAAATTACCAATAGAGGTTCCAGCAGGTGTTACTGTTACAATCGGCGAAGGCAATGTAGTAACAGTTAAAGGGCCAAAAGGAACACTTACAAGAACATTCGACAGTGCAATGAATATAGCACTCGAAGGCAGTCAGGTCAGCGTTACAAGACCAAATGATTTAAAAAGAAACAGATCACTTCATGGATTAACAAGAACACTTGTTTCAAACATGGTTGAAGGTGTTACAAATGGCTTCAACAAAGTGTTAGAAATCAATGGTGTTGGATATAGAGCAGCAAAACAAGGTAAAAAATTAGTTCTTTCATTAGGATACTCTCACCCAGTTGAAATGGAAGATCCAGAAGGAATCACATCAGCAGTGGAAGGCAACAAAATCACTGTTTCAGGTATTAACAAAGAACAAGTTGGCCAATTTGCGGCTGAGATCAGAACTAAACGTCCACCAGAGCCATACAAAGGCAAAGGTATTAAATACGTTGATGAAGTGATCAGACGTAAAGAAGGTAAAACAGGTAAAAAATAAGAGTAAAGGGGTGAAACCAGAATGGTAAGTAAAGAATCACGTAGTAAAATTCGTGTTAATAAGCATATGAAAATGCGTAAAAAACTTCAAGGAACTGCAGAAAGACCAAGACTTGCAGTATTCAGAAGCGAAAAACACATTTATGCTCAAATTATAGATGATACAAAAGGCAATACATTAGTTGCAGCATCTACTGCAGAAAAAGAAATTTCTTCAGCACTAGAAGCTACATCAAACATTGATGCTGCCATAGCAGTAGGCGCAGCAGTTGCTAAAAAAGCACTTGCAAAAGGGATCAATGAAGTAGTATTTGACCGTGGTGGCTTCTTATATCATGGTAGAGTAAAAGCATTAGCAGATGCAGCCCGCGAGGCTGGATTACAATTCTAGTAAAGGAGGGACATACGGTGGCTAAGAAAATCAATATTGATCCTAATACTTTGGATCTTCAAGAAAAAGTTGTTACTATTAAACGTGTAACAAAAGTTGTAAAAGGTGGTCGTACATTCCGTTTCTCTGCTTTAGTAGTAGTTGGAGACGGCAATGGTTACGTTGGTGTTGGATTAGGCAAAGCTATGGAAATTCCAAACGCTATTGAAAAAGCAATCCAAGATGCTAAAAAGAACCTTATTTATATTGAAAGAAACGATGCAGACAGCATCTATCATGAGTTTGTTGGTGAATTTGGAAGTGCTAGATTACTTCTTAAACCAGCTAAAGAAGGTACTGGAGTTATTGCAGGTGGTCCAGCTCGTGCTGTACTTGAACTTGCAGGTATCCGTAATATCAGAACAAAATCTTTAGGCTCTAATAATAAGAAAAATGTAGTACATGCGACAATTGAAGCGCTTGCTGCATTAAAAACACCAGCAGAAGTTGCAAAACTTCGTGGAAAAACAGTAGAAGAGCTTCTAGGATAAGGAGGAATGTTCAAGTGGCAAAGATGAAAGTAACGTTAGTAAAATCCACAATCGGAGCAATTCCAAAACATAAAAGAACTGTAGAAGCGCTCGGGTTAAGAAAAATTAATAGTTCAAACATCCATGAAGATAACGCAGCTATCCGTGGAATGGTTGATCAAATCAGACATTTAGTTAAAGTAGAAGAGATTAACGAGTAATATAGATACTGCAAAAAGGAGGTGCCAAAGAGATGAATTTAAATGAATTAAGACCATCAGAAGGTTCAAAAAGAGATTCTTTTCGTGTAGGTAGAGGACATGGATCTGGAAACGGAAAAACAGCGGGAAGAGGACATAAAGGACAAAAAGCTAGAACTGGCGGTGGTGTTAGACCAGGTTTTGAAGGCGGTCAAATGCCATTATATAGAAGACTTCCAAAACGTGGTTTCACAAATCGCAACAGTTTAGAAATAGTTGGAATCAATGTGGATCTATTAAACCGTTTTGAAGATGGGGCAGTAGTAACAATTGATGCCATGATCGAAGCAGGAATCATTAAAAATCCAAGAGATGGAGTTAAAATTCTTGGTAAAGGTGATTTATCAAAGAAATTAACTGTACAGGCAAATGCATTTAGTGCAGGAGCTAAAGAAAAAATTGAAGCTGTGGGTGGAAAAACAGAAGAGGTGATGTAGGTGGATTTATTCAAAACTCTTAAAAATGCATGGAGAGTGCCAGAACTACGCAAAAAACTAATTTTCACACTTTGGATGTTTCTTATCATAAGAATTGGTGCACATATAACAGTACCAGGTATTAATACTGAGGCTGTTATAGCCATGATGAATCAAGGCTCAGGTAATCTTTCGAATTTAATGGATGTTTTTACAGGTGGTGCCTTTAAAACAATGGCGTTATTCGCCTTTGGAGTAGGCCCATATATCACTGCCAGCATCATTATGCAGCTCTTACAAATTGCTATTACTAAGCTTGAGGAGTTAGCAAAAGAAGGTGAGCAAGGCAGAAAGAAAATTAATAAGTATACACGTTATGTAACATTAGGTTTAGCTCTTGTTCAAGCAGCAGCTACAACATTAACACTTAGCAGACAACAACCTAGTGTTCTCTCAGACAATTCTATATGGACATTTTTAGTAGTTGTCATATCATTTGTAGCTGGTTCAATGCTGGTTATGTGGATAGGTGAACAGATTACTCAAAAGGGCATAGGAAATGGTATATCACTTATTATTTTCGTTAACATTGTTTCAAGATTTCCACAAAGTTTTGGATTGCTATTTGAAACAAAAGGTTATCTTATCCCGATCATTATTATATTATTATTTATAGTAGTTATTGGATTTGTTGTATTAATGGCTCAAGCAGAAAGAAGAATTGCAGTACAATATGCTAAGCGTACTGCAGGACGTAAAGTGTATGGGGGGCAATCTCAGCATATACCAATTAAAGTTAACTTAGCAGGCGTACTTCCAATTATCTTTGCGATGTCCATTATGAACTTCCCAGAGATTATTACAAACTTATTTGGTGGTACAACAAATGATATATGGGCTACAATTCTTAATTATTTAAGATGGACTACTGCAGTGGGTGCAGTTATTTACGTAGTACTTATATTCGCTTTTGCATTCTTCTATTCTACAATTGCTTTTAATCCATTAGAAATTGCATCTAATATGAAAAAGGGCGGCGGCTTTATTCCAGGTATTAGGCCAGGTAAACCAACATCAGATTATTTAAGTGATGTTGCAACACGTATTACATTACTTGGAGCTATTTTCTTAGCTGTACTTGCAATATCTCCACTCCTATTTCAAGCAATATTCGATGTACAAGTTGCATTTTCAGGGACATCACTGCTCATTGTTGTAGGTGTTGCATTAGAAACACTTAAACAACTCGAATCACAGATGTTAATGAGACATTATAAGGGATTTTTATAAAAAGGTAGGAGGTTGCAGCAATGAGATTAATATTATTAGGTGCACCAGGTGCTGGTAAAGGGACACAGGCAGAAATGCTTATCAAACTATATGATATTCCAGGAATCTCTACTGGTAACATTTTTAGAGAGCATATCTCTAATAATACTGACTTAGGTAAACAAGCAAAAGCATACATGGATGAAGGCAAATTGGTACCAGATTCTCTTGTTATAGAACTTGTGAAAAGCAGAATTACACAAGATGACTGTAAGAATGGAATGATTTTCGACGGATTCCCAAGAACCATTCCACAGGCAGAGGCATTAGATGCAATGTTAGCAGAACTTAATATACCGATAGATTATGTTGTTAATGTTGAAGTACCAGATGAACTCATTGTTGATCGTATGGCAGGCAGAACTGTTTGCCCAAGCTGCGGCTCTTCTTATCATAAGATAAGTAAAAAAGAAAATATTGCTGGCTTATGTAATGAGTGCAGTACAAATCTAGTCCAAAGAGACGACGATAAAGAAGAAACAGTTAAAAAGAGACTAGAAATATATCATGCACAAACTGAGCCATTAATTGCTCATTACAAACTTCAAGGTAAAGTATTAGATATTGATGGCGTAGGTACAGTTGATGAAGTGCGTGGAAGAGTAAAGAAAGCATTAGGAGTGAATTAAAATGCCAATCCCCATTAAATCTGATGTGGAAATAAGCCTGATGAAAGAGGCTGCACAAATACTAATAGAGACTCACGAAATAGTAGCTAAGTCGATCCAAGAAGGTATTACCACTAAAGAACTGGATGCCATTGCAGAAAAGTTTATAAAAAGTAAGCATGCACTGCCATCTTTTAAAGGTTACTGTGGTTACCCCGCATCAGCTTGTATTTCAATTAATGAAGAAGTTGTGCATGGTATTCCAGGTAAACGAAAACTAAAGCAAGGCGACTTAGTAAGTGTAGATCTCGGGGTATACTATAAAGGATATCACTCAGATGCTGCGAGGTCCTATCCAGTTGGAGATGTATCACCTGATATATTAAAACTGATTGAAGTTACAAAACAGAGCTTTTTTGAAGGTTTAAAATATGCAAAACCAGGCAATCATCTAGGAGAGGTATCTCTTGCGATACAAAGTTACATTGAAGCAAATGGGTTTTCGGTAGTAAGAGATTTAGTAGGGCATGGGATAGGAAAAGAATTGCACGAAGAACCACAAGTTCCAAACTACAAGACACCTGGAAGAGGACCAAAACTTCAAAAAGGTATGGTGCTGGCTATAGAACCTATGGTTAACATGGGTACATGGCAGGTAAGAGCACTAGATGATGATTGGACGTTCGTAACAAGAGATGGAATGCCATCTGCACATTATGAAAATACTGTGGTTATTACCGATGATATTCCAGAAATACTTACATTACAAAGTAGTAAGTAATGAGGTGATTAAATGAATAACGAGTATGAAATAGGGCAGGTTGTATTCTCGAAATGCGGACGCGATCAAGGGAAACCATTTATAGTCATTAGTATAGAAGAAGAGTATGTACATTTAGTAGACGGTAAGTTACGTAAGACTGACAAACCAAAGCTAAAGAAGAAAAAACATATTCAAAAAACTAATACAATTATTGAATGGATAAAACAAAAAATAATAGAAGAAAATAAACTAACAAACAATGATGTTAGGAAAGCTCTTGAAGAGTATCTAGGGCAATCTTCTGTGTAATAAGGAGGTTTGTAACTTGGCTAAAGGTGATGTAATAGAAGTAGAGGGAACAGTGATCGAGAAGTTACCAAATGCTATGTTTAAAGTTGAGATTGAAGGGGGACATATTGTTCTTGGACATATCTCAGGAAAACTGCGTATGAATTTTATCCGTGTATTACCGGGTGATAAAGTAACTATAGAACTTTCTCCGTATGATTTAACCAAAGGACGAATTGTATGGCGTTCTAAATAAATGGTATAAAAGAAAGGAGAGCAGAAAATGAAAGTACGCCCATCTGTAAAGAAAATATGCGAAAAGTGTAAGATAATAAAAAGAAAAGGTCGTGTTTGCGTTATCTGTGAGAATCCAAAGCACAAACAAAAACAAGGCTAACAAGTAAAATGGATCAAAATGTTGATTTGGATGGATAGATAGTGTATAATAACATTTTGTGAAGTTATAACTTAAAGCGGCTGCGGCATAGTCATTATGCTGTATTAATAGATATTTAATCTTTAGGAGGTGCAAACAAGAATGGCACGTATTGCAGGTGTAGACTTACCAAAAAACAAACGTGTAGAAATAGGACTTACTTATGTTTATGGTATTGGACGTCCAAGTTCTCGCAAAATTCTAGAAGAAGCTGGAATTAATTTTGACACACGTGTTAAAGACTTAACTGATGATGAAGTAGCTAAAATTCGTGAACTTATCGAAAAAACTAAAATAGTTGAAGGTGATCTTCGTCGTGAAATAGCTTTAAATATTAAGAGATTAATGGAAATCGGATGCTATAGAGGTATTCGTCATAGACGTGGACTCCCAGTAAGAGGACAAAAAACAAAAACAAACGCTCGTACGCGTAAAGGTCCTAAGAAAACAGTTGCAAATAAAAAGAAATAGTAAATAAAGGAGGTTAAGATCTCATGGCAGTAGCAAAAAAAGCGGCAAAAAAAGGCGCAACGCGCAAACGTCGCGACAGAAAACATGTAGAACGAGGAGTAGCACATATTCAGTCTACTTTTAATAATACAATGGTTACGTTAACTGATACAAACGGAAATGCTCTTTCATGGGCTAGCGCAGGTGGACTTGGTTTTAGAGGGTCAAGAAAATCAACACCTTATGCAGCACAAATGGCAGCAGAAACAGCTGCAAAAGCAGCTATGGAACACGGCTTAAAATCAGTAGAAGTTATGGTTAAAGGGCCAGGATCAGGCAGAGAAGCAGCTATTAGAGCACTTCAAGCAGCTGGTTTAGAAGTAACATTAATTAAGGATGTAACTCCTGTACCACATAATGGATGCCGTCCACCAAAACGTAGAAGAGTGTAATAGGAGGTGTAGATAAAAAATGGCTAGATATATTGGTCCAAAATGTAAACAATGCCGTCGTGAAGGAAAACAATTATTCCTTAAAGGCGAAAGATGTTTTTCTGCAGCATGTTCAGTAGAAAAAAGACCATACGCACCAGGGCAACATGGTCAAGCTAAGAAAAAAATGTCTGAGTACGGTGTTCAATTACGTGAAAAACAAAAAGCAAAAAGAATATATGGCGTTCTTGAAGGCAAATTTGCAACTTATTTTGAAGAAGCAGATCGCAAAGCGGGTATTACTGGTGAAAACTTACTTCGTTTCCTTGAACTTCGTTTAGATAATGTTGTATACCGTATTGGTCTTGGACGTTCTCGTACAGAAGCTAGACAAGTTGTAAGACACAACTTAATCCTAGTTAATGGCAAAAGAGTAAACATTCCTTCTTATCAAGTACGTGTTGGTGACGTTATTGAAGTTAAAGAAGATGCAAAAACTTTTGAACGTTTTAAACTTATCACAGAAGTAACAGGTTCTCGTATTGTGCCAGAATGGTTAGAAGGCGACATTGAAAACCTTAGAGGAACAGTGAAAGCGGTGCCAGCTAGAGATCAAATTGACACAGATATTCAAGAAACACTTATCGTTGAGCTTTACTCTAAGTAATAGTTCGTCACCCTCAATAATTTATTTTAAAACCAAAGGAGGGTTTATCCTGTGTTAGAATTTGAAAAACCACAAATTGAGATTAAAGAATTATCAGCTGATGGTAAATATGGGTGCTTTATAGTAGAACCACTAGAGCGAGGATATGGTATTACACTTGGCAATAGCCTTCGTAGAATTCTGTCTTCCTCACTTCCAGGGTCTGCTATTAGCAGTATCAAAATAGATGGCGTACTTCATGAGTTTAGTTCTATTCCTCAAGTTAAAGAGGATGTTATAGAAATTATGCTGAACCTTAAAGGTCTTGCGATTCGTGATACAAGTCTAAGTGTTGAACCCAAACTCATCTATATCGAAGCAACTGGAGAAGGAGCTATTACAGGCGCAGATATTAAATGTGGTCCAGAAATAGAGATTCTTAATCCTGAGCTTCATATTGCTACATTAAATGGCGGAGCAAACTCAAACTTATCTATTGAAATGACTGTTACAAGAGGTCGTGGATATGAAGGTGTTGATAAGCTCAAAAAAACTGAGCTGCCAATTGGTGTTATACCAATTGATGCCAACTATACGCCAGTAGAACGTGTAAACTTTACAGTTGAAGATACTCGTGTAGGCCAACAAACTGATTATGATAAATTAACATTAGAAGTATGGACAAATGGGACCCTAAAACCTGATGAAGCAGTAAGTTTAGCTGCCAAGGTTCTAAGTGAACACCTTAACTTATTTATTGATTTATCAGAAAATGCTCGTACAACAGAAATAATGGTGACAAAAGAAGATGATTCTAAAGAAAAAACTTTAGAAATGACTATAGAGGAACTAGATCTTTCTGTGAGATCATTTAACTGCCTCAAACGTGCAGGTATTAATACCGTTGAGGATTTAACTAACAAGACAGAAGAAGAAATGATGAAAGTTCGAAACTTAGGACGTAAGTCATTAGAAGAGGTATTTCAAAAACTCGAAGAGCTTGGTTTTGCACTTAGACCAAGCGAAGATTAATGACACACAAAAGGAGGTTAGAGCATGGCTGGACAAAGAAAACTTGGACGTGATGCAGCAGGCCGTATGGCACTCTTACGTAACCAAGTTACAAATCTCTTATACCATGGAAAAATTAGAACAACAGTATCTAAGGCTAAAGAGATAAGAAAAATTGCTGAAGGCTTAGTAGCAATGGCTGTTCGTGAAAAAGATAACTATGAAGAAGTTACTATTACAGTAAAACAACCTAAAAAAGACGTGAATGGCAAACGTGTTAAAGAAGTTGTAGATGGTAAAAAGGTGACTGTTTTCGAAGAGGTACAAAAAACAATTAAAAAAGACAGTTCTTCTCGTTTGCATGCAAGAAGACAAATGTTAAAGGTATTATATCCTGTAACAGAAGTTAATACTGCAAAAAGAAGACAAGCTAAAAAAGTTGATCTTCCAGATAAACTATTTAGTGAAATCGCACCTAAATACACAGACCGTAATGGTGGTTATACAAGAATCATCAAAATTGGACCACGTAAAGGTGACGGAGCAGAAGAAGTTATTATTGAATTAGTATAATACCCAGGGATTAAGATATGTTCTTAATCCCTTTCTTCATAATCTATGTGTAGATATAAGCATTTTAATCTATTAGAATCTTTATATATACATATAAAAAGGAGTGTCATCTATGGGCAATATTATTGATGCTAACAATATTGTATTTGAATATTACAATTATGATGAAAATGGAGAAAAAAAAGAAGCCATCACAGCGCTTAATCATATAAGCATTTCAGTTAAAAAAGGAGAATTCCTAGTCATACTAGGGCATAATGGATCTGGTAAATCTACTTTTGCAAAACATCTTAATGCTATTTTAACGCCAAAAGAAGGAACACTTTTTGTAAGTGGTATAGATGCAGCTAATCCTAAGAATGTTTGGGACATAAGAAGAGAAGTAGGAATGGTTTTTCAGAATCCTGATAATCAAATAGTAGCAACTATCATAGAAGAAGATGTCGCATTTGGGCCTGAAAATATTGGTATACCAGCAGATAAGATTAGAGAGCGAGTAGATGCTGCATTAGATACTGTAAATATGAGTGACTATAAACGCAGATCTCCCAATCAACTTTCAGGAGGTCAAAAACAGCGCATAGCTATAGCAGGAGTAATAGCTATGCAGCCACAGTGCATTGTATTTGATGAATCCACTGCTATGTTGGATCCTGTTGGGAGAAGACAGGTTATGCATACTATGGAGAAGCTAAATAAGGAATATGGCATTACAATCATTCATATCACTCATTATATGCAGGAAGCTATAAACGCAGATCGTATCATTGTTATGGAAAAGGGAGAAGTTGTTATAGAGGGAACACCAAGAGAGGTCTTTAAGGAAGTAGAAATACTAAAAAATGTAGGCTTAGATGTCCCAGATACAACCTATCTTATTTATCTTCTTAATAAAGAAGGCTTTAACTTTAAACCTGACATATTAACTATAGAAGAGGTGGTAAGCGAAATATGGCAATCAAGATAAAACAACTTACGCATATTTATAACCCAAACACACCTTTTGAAAAAATAGCATTAGAAGATATTAATATAGAAATAAATGACGGTGAGTTTATAGGTATAATAGGGCATACAGGATCAGGAAAAAGTACCCTCATTCAAATGTTCAACGGACTTATCAAACCTACTTCAGGAGAAGTCTTTATAAAAGGGCAGAACATACATGCTTCAGATGTAGATAAAAAGAGGATAAGGCAGCAAGTAGGCCTTGTATTTCAGTATCCAGAACATCAGCTTTTCGAGATGACAGTTTATGAGGATGTTGCGTTTGGTCCTAAGAATATGGGACTTTCAGAGAATGAAATAAGAGATCGAGTAGACTATGCATTAAAAGCGGTAGGTATGAGTGAAGAATATTATGAGAAGTCGCCTTTTGAACTTTCAGGAGGCCAAAAAAGAAGAGTTGCCATCGCAGGTGTGCTCGCTATGAAACCAGATATACTTATACTTGATGAACCAACAGCTGGCCTTGATCCAAAAGGGAGAGATGCATTATTTAATCAGCTTAAGAAAATGCATGAAGAATTAGGACTTACAATTGTTCTTATATCTCATAGCATGGAAGATGTAGCAAAGTATGCTGAAAAACTCATTGTTCTATACCAAGGGAAAATAGCTTATCAAGCAGCGACAAGAGAAGTATTCGCTAAAGGTAAGGAGCTAGAAGCGATAGGTCTTGCTATGCCTCAAATTCGTTATATAGTAGAATCCCTTAAAGCAAGAGGTATGTCAATAAGTACAGATGTCTTAACAGTAGAAGAAGCAGCAAGTATTATTAAAGATTACTTAAGGAAAGGAGGAGACTTTCAGTGATTCGCGACATAACAATAGGTCAGTATTATCCTGTTTCCTCACCTATCCATAGATTAGATCCGAGAACAAAGATACTTATTACGTTTATATATATCATCAGCCTATTTTTCATAACATACTTCCCAGGATATGCTTTTGTAGTACTTGCTTTGTATGCAGTAATAAACACAAGCCGCGTTCCACTACAGTTTATGTTAAAAGGGCTAAAAGGAATTGCCTTTATACTTCTATTTACCGTAGTGCTCAACGTTTTTTTTACACCCGGAGGGACTGTATACTATGAATGGGGAGTTATTCGTATTACGGAACTTGGAGTTATGACTGCCGTGATGATGGGGACAAGACTTATATTACTTATAGTTGGCTCATCACTTTTGACACTGGCAACCTCTCCTATTGAACTTACTGATGGTATAGAATCACTTTTAAATCCATTTAGAAAGATGGGAGTTCCTGCTCATGAAATAGCTATGATGATGAGTATATCTCTTAGATTTATTCCAATTCTATTAGAAGAAACGGATAAAATTATGAAAGCGCAAACGGCAAGAGGGGCAGACTTTGAGACTGGAAATATCATAAAAAGAGCTAAAGCAATGATTCCAATTATGGTGCCGCTTTTTATATCTGCTTTTAGACGGGCAGAAGAACTTGCAATGGCAATGGAGGCAAGATGCTATCGCGGTGGTGAAGGGCGTACTAGAATGAATAAATTGCAGTATAAGAAGCAAGACGTGTATGCGTTTATAGCAGGGGGAGTATTTATGTTAGGATGTATCCTGCTATAAGTAAGTTAATGAAGTACTAATCAAGGAGGAATTCCTATGCCTAGATTTAAGCTTATAGTAGCCTATGATGGAACTAATTATCACGGTTTTGTAAGACAAAAAAATGCCATAACAGTACAGCAAGTATTAGAAGAGGCGATTACCGCAATTGTAAGGCAGCCAGTACAGATAGAAGGATCAGGCAGGACAGATGCAGGCGTACATGCAAAAGGTCAATGCTGTATTTTTGATGCGGATACAAGTATTCCTGTTACAAAGCTCATTAGAGGGATTAATAGTAAATTACCTAGAGATATTGTAATAAAAAAAATAGAGATAGCAGCAGATGATTTTCACCCAAGGTTTGATACAAAGAATAAGACTTATAGGTACCAAATTTTAAATAGTGAAACAAATGATCCATTTATATGTAAGTATGCTTATTTTTACCCTTGCCCTTTAGATATAGAACGGATGCAGGAAGCTGCTGACTATATAATTGGCGAGCATGATTTTAAGTGTTTCTGCTCAGCGCACACTACTGTGCTTTCAACAGTAAGAACAATATATGATCTAAAGGTTATAAAAAAAGATGAACTTATCCACATAGATGTATGCGGAAATGGCTTTTTGTATAATATGGTAAGGATAATTGCAGGAACCTTAATACAAGTAGGTTCTAATAGATTATCGCCGGATCAGATAACAGCCATTATTAAAAGCAAAGATAGAAGGCTTGCCGGACCAACAGCTCCGCCAGAAGGACTTACAATGTTAAAAATTAAGTATGAAGAAAAATAATCCACAAGAAAGTGCTTGACAGGTTTTTTACAAGATAATATAATATAAGTTGTGTTAATAAGCCCACTTATAAAATCCAATAGCCCCGGATTTTATATGACATATACGGTTTAACGATATACAAGAAATTCAAAGGAGGGAATACAATGAGAACAACATATATGGCAAATGCTCAAAATGTTGAAAGAAAATGGTATGTTATCGATGCTCAGGGTCAAACAGTAGGTAGACTATCAAGTCAAATAGCATCAATATTAAGAGGAAAAAATAAACCAACATATACACCTCATGTAGATTGTGGGGATCATGTTATAGTTATTAATGCAGACAAAGTAGTATTCACAGGTAAAAAATTAGATCAGAAATTATACAGAAGACACTCTGGATACGCTGGTGGTATGAGAGAAACAACAGCACGTGAAATGCTAGATACTCATCCAGAAAGAGTAGTTATGCATGCTGTAAAAGGAATGCTTCCAAAGAATAGCTTAGGAAGACAAATGCTTACAAAATTACGTGTTTATGCAGGTACAGAGCATAACCACGAAGCACAAAAACCAGAAGAATTAAAATTCTAAGTATCGAGAGGAGGAAATGTAAATGACAGGAGTTAGATATTACGGAACAGGTAGACGTAAAAGTTCAGTAGCACGTGTTTACCTTGTACCTGGAAACGGTAAAATTACAATCAATAAAAGAGATATTGAAGAATATTTTGGACTAGAAACATTAAAGGTTATTGCTCGTCAGCCTTTAGTACTTACAAACACACTTAGTAAGTTTGATGTACTTGTAAATGTGTTTGGTGGAGGAACAACAGGTCAAGCTGGAGCAATTCGTCATGGTATTAGCCGTGCATTACTTCAAGCTGATGCAGATTTCCGTCCAGTTCTTAAAAAACAAGGATTCCTAACAAGAGATCCAAGAATGAAAGAAAGAAAGAAATACGGTCTCAAAGCAGCAAGACGTGCACCACAATTCTCAAAACGTTAATTCAAAGCCAATCCTTACGGATTGGCTTTTTTACGATAATGAAGTGAAAATAAGTGTAGCCCTTGAGGCTTGATTTAATATTACAACCAAGTTACAATCATATAATAAATGCATTACAACAGCAGTAAAATACATCTAAGCTGATAACTCTGTATTATAATAGTGATTGTTATTAATAAGTGTAAAAACTTAGGGGGATTATAATGAGCCGAGTTGGTAAAGAACAGACCGCAGGACAACAAAAAAAATTACTTAAAATATTTCTTAGAGCAGTGACTATAACGACGATAGTATGTTTAGCGATTGTTGGGATAGGTATAGGCGCTTATTATGGATTTATCTATGATGGGAAGACAGCCCAAAAAAATGAAGACTTAAACGCCGAAGAGCAAGAAGAAGAAGATCAAAAACAAGTAGTAAGCAATATTAACCAGACAATAGCAGTATTTGGGATAGACAAAGATGAAACAAGAACGGATGTTGTATTTGTCGTGAACTTAAACAGTAAAACTAATAAAGTTAAGGTTCTTGCAATTCCACGGGATACGAAGGTTGAATGGACGGAAAGACAGCGCGCTAAACTTAATGAATATAAGGGCAGTATGATTTATACCACTAAGCTTAATGAAATGACAGCTTATGGTGGGATGGAAAATATAAGAGATTTTACGATTAATCAAATAGAAAATATGTTAGGTGTGAAAATAGATAACTATGTAGTCATTAATATAGAAGCTTTTAGAAAAATAGTAGATACAATAGGCGGAGTAGAAGTGGATGTGCCAAGTGATATGTACTATAACGACAATGCTCAGGATCTGCATATTAATCTTAAAGCAGGACCACAGCTTCTAGATGGAGATAAGGCAGAGCAGCTAGTAAGATTTAGACATTATCCGCAGGGAGATGTAGACCGTATAAAGGTACAGCAGGTTTTTTTGAAAGCTTTTGCTGAGAAGGTTATGAGTCCTCAGATGCTTACGAAAATACCGCAGTTTATCCCTATTATATTTGGTTATCTAAAAACAGATGTTAGTCTTACACAAATAGGAGTATACTACCCATTTTTGCAGTCCTTTAATACAAATTACCTAACCTTTAATACCATACCAGGAGAAGGACGGTATGAAAATGGTATTTCATATTTCTTCCCAGACAGAGAAGCTATGGATACGTTAATAGAAGAAGTCTTTTTTGATACAGAGGTTGCAGGAAGTAGTTCTGCTGGTACAAGTACTGAAGGACAAGCACAAGAACCAGTTATTGATAAAACAGTTACTATTGAGGTGCTTAATGCAACAGGAGTATCAGGTATAGCAGGAAGAACAAAAGATACACTAGAAAAAGAAGGCTATAAGGTAGATAGGATAGATAATTATTCGCAAGATGAGCTGGATACAGTGATCTATGCAAAAGACATTCAAAAAGCTGAACAATTTAAAAGTTACTTTGAAGATGCTAGAATAGAGTCAAGCAGCACTATAGAGTATGATATTCAAATTATAATAGGTAAGAATTACGTAAAATAAATAAAATCCGTAGAGGTAGGCCAAAGGGCCTACCTCTTCTAATTCAAAAAAGTAAGCAGGCTTCGAAGACTTAATGATGCATAGATTAATGTGCGAATAGAAAAAGCAGGCTCAGAGGCCTGCAACTACCTAAAGGATATAAAATTAAAAAGAATAGATTAATTTATAGCAGCAACTCTCAATGTTTGTGGAAAATTAGAAAAATATGGATGTTTAGCCGTATGGTATTGTCACATAATATAACTAACCAGTTAACTAACACATATAGGAGTATACTTATGACTATACAACAAGTAGTAGAAAAATTAAACTTATATGGACCAATCATTGTTTTTGTCTTGTTATATTTAGAAGGGCTAAATCTGTCAGGTATACCGGCAACTGTTATCATGCCAGCAGTTGGCTTTTATATAGGAGAGAGTAGCTCTTCCTTTGTATTTCTATTTTTTATTGCTATTGCTGCAGGCATACTTGGGAACTTAACCTATTACTGGATAGCCTATAAGCTTGGAACAAGAATATATGATAAAGTTTATAATAAGTTTCCGAGTACACAAAAACCTCTAAATAAAGCAATGGTTCTAAGTACTAAGTATGGAGATAAGGCTTGTTTTATTGGGAGATTAATTCCTGGAGTAAGAGCGTTTATATCTCTTATTTCAGGTATTTTTAAAATGGAACTTAAAAAGTTTACCTTATATTCTTTATTAGGAATTGTTGTATGGGACTTCATAGTTATATTTATTGGCTATATGATGGCGCTCAGGCATTGAGGTTACAGCAGGCCCCCATCTAAAGCAATAACTTGACCAGTTAAATAGGATGACATGTCAGAAGCGAGGTAGAGACAGGTATTAGCAACATCTATAGGCTTACCAGTTCTGCACAGAGGGACATTTTCTACAAAAGCCTCCTTTTCATCTCTACTAAAGCCCTCATTCATATCCGTATCAATCCAGCCACAGGCTATAGCATTGACCCGAATATGAGATGGACCAAGTTCTTTAGCAAGGCTTTTAGTTAAGCCGTTAAGTGCACTCTTGCTTGTAGCATAAGCAACCTCACAAGATGCTCCAACACTGCCCCAAATCGATGAGATGTTAATGATAATGCCATTTTGCTTATGAACCATATGAGGGACTGCAAGATAGGAAGCATTATAGGCAGCATTTAAGTTTGTGGTTATAATTTTATTCCACATATCCGGAGGGGTATCTGTGAATAACCCTACGTGACTTATACCGGCATTGTTAATAACTATAGTAGGATACTCCCCCAAATTTGTGTGAATATGGGTAAACAGCTCCTCGGCACAGGTATAAACAGATAGATCTCCGAAATAAGAGGCTGCAGTGAAGCCAAGTGAAATAAACTCATTATAAGTTCTTTCAAGACGATCTCTATCAGTTGCGCCGTTTAATACGACTGAAGCGCCATGCATCGCAAAGGCATGAGCAATACTTTTGCCTATACCTCTCGATGAGCCTGTTACAAGTACAATGTGATTTGAAAAGTTCAACTTATTTCCCCCTTAAAAAAGCTATTTCTTCCTTATAAAGATTCCTTTTCGCATCTAACCAAGGTGTCTCCAAGATAAGCGGTTTATTATCAGCAATAGGATGATGAGCAATTTTATATAGTGCTTCTTTTCCAATAAAGTCTTGCCCTTTTGGATTCGTTTCATTCGCACCAATGTTAGCGTGTCTGTCTTTTTGTGCGCCCCTTTTATTAAGCGACCCATTCAGATGAAACACCTTAAGTTTATCAAGGCCTATTATTTCATCAAACTCCTCCATTACGTCTTCGAAATGATTAACAATGTCATAACCGCTGTCATGAGTGTGACATGTATCAAAACATACACCTATTTTATCCTTAAGTTCCACACGATCTATAATGTCTTTAAGTTCTTTAAAGCTTCTTCCGATTTCTTTACCTTTACCCGCCATTGTCTCAAGACAAACTAAGGGAGCAGTGCTGCCTGTCAAAACAGTATTAAGAGCCAAAGCTATGCGCTTGACGCCATACTCATAAGTCTTATCAGTAAAAGAGCCAGGATGCAGTACAAGGTACCTAGAACCTATTTGAGTTGTTCGGTCTAGCTCTAGTTGTAAGAAGTCTTTAGCTAACTTAAAAGTATCTTCTTTATAGGAAGCTAGGTTGATAATATAAGGAGCATGAACAACGATATCAGTTAATCCATGGGTCTCCATAAAAGCGTGTCCCTCTTCAATTTTTAATTTTTCTATAGGGGAACGTTTTGTATTTTGGGGTGCACCGGTATAGATCATAAATGTATTTGCCCCATAAGAATGGGCTTCCATAGCAGCACTTAAAAGGCCGCCGCTAATAGACACATGAGAACCAATTTTCAGCATAATCATTTTCCTTTCATCATATAGAGTATTTTAACCTTTTTTCTATATAGAATGATACTTATTCTATAATAGGTGAGATAAACAGCAAATTCAACAAAATTACAATATATTTACAGTAAAATTACATAAGTTGTTTTTTAAATATATTTTATGTATTATAATGGACATATAGGATAAATTTTACTACAATATAGAAGGTGTTCTAAAAATTAGCAATAAAGATAGTAAGAACTGACGAAAAATAATACAGATAAAAATGCATAACAGATTAAAGAGAAGCATGGATGCATCATAGGAGAAAATGATCATGAAAGAAAAGTCACATAAACTAAAAAAGTCCCAAAAGAAAAAACTAGGGGCTATGTTTTTTAAGGTAGTTGTCATTACTTTTGTTACATGTCTGATTATAGCAGGAGCAGCTGCCGCTGCCTATAAGTTTTTTATATATGATGACGGGCAAAAAACAGGAGCTAGTAAGCCAAGTATCATCCCAAAAGAAAAGGATATTAATGAAACGCTGGCTGTATTTGGAGTTGATAAAGAGGGATATAGAACGGATGTTATATTTGTTATTAATTATAACAGTAAAACAAATAAGGCAAAAGTAGTTTCTGTGCCTAGGGATACTAAAGTAGAATGGACAGAAAATCAGCAGCAAAAGCTGCAGGAATATAAAGGTAATACTATTTCAGTGTCAAAGCTTAATGAAATGACTAGTTATGGAGGCATAGATAATATCAGAGATTTTACTATTGATGAGATAGAAAACATATTAGGAGTTAATATTGATAACTACGTTATTGTCACTATCGACTCATTTAGACAAGTTGTTGATGCAATAGGAGGCGTGGAGGTAGATGTTCCGCCGCTGGATGGGAATGGGCTGCATTATGATGACAGTGCGCAGGACTTACATATTCATTTAGATCCAGGGATACAAGTTTTAAATGGTGAGCAGGCTGAGGGACTGGTAAGATTCCGTAAAGGTTATGCTGAAGGAGACGTAGGCAGGATTAAGACACAGCAAGTCTTTTTAAAAGCTTTTGCCGCAAAGGTATTAAGTGCAGGTACCTTAACAAAGCTTCCTAAAATTGTACCTGTTATTTTTAATTCCGTGAAAACAGATATGGCTTTAACAGAAATACCGCAATACTACGCTCATTTAAAAAAATTCGATCTTGCGAATTTATCCTTTAACATTATCCCAGGAGAGGCTAAACACGAAAGTTCAAAGTGGTATTTCGTCCCTAATAGGGAAGAGATGAAGCCATTTGTTGATGAAGTATTCAATGATAAGCCCGCAGTTGCAGCAGATACCGTTATTACAGAAGATAAAACAGTATCTATAGAGGTCTTAAATGCAACAGATATAAAAGGAGCTGCAGGCGGGGCAAAAGATGAACTCGAAAAGGCAGGATACAATGTAGCAAGCATTGATAACTATAACGAAGGCAATATGCAAAAAACTGTGATTTACGCAAAGGATATAACAAAGGCAAAGCAGTTTCAAAAGTACTTTGCAGAGGCTGCTATCACAATCAATGAAAATATTGGCTATGATATTCAAATAATATTAGGAGAAGACATACAATAAGGGGGCGTACTATGAAACTTGCGAAAAGTAAAATGATATGCAGTATGATCATTTTAGCGATGTTATCAGCTAATACATATGGATCAGTACTTTATAAAGAAAGAACAGAGCAGACGATAACAAAAGGAGCCACATTAATAAAAGAAAAGGTTTTAACTCATGAAGGATGGCAGGATATTAATATTCTAAAAGTTAATTTGCAAGATGATAATATTGCTGTAAGACCTATAGAGTCGCCTGTCCTAGGTGAAAGAAAAACTATATTAGATATGGCTAATAATTCAGGAGCTATTGCAGGCATTAACTCAGACTTTTTTGATACAGCGACAAATAATACACCTAGTTTTGGACCCGTTATAGCAGATGGCAAGTTAAAGCATGGATATAATAATAACTTTTTTAGTTTGGGTCCAGCAAAAAACATGGCCACATTTTTACTAGGAACAGATAACACGCCGGAAGTGGCTTATTATGGAACATCCATTATGCTTTATGCAAATGGTGAGGCAATAGGAGGCATGGCTTCTTATAATAATATACCAACTACACTTAGCAGACCAATTGTTTTAGATTATACATATCAGCAGGACACAAGCAAAGTACTCTCTAAATTTAAGGGAGTTTATACAGTAGTTGTAGAGAATGGACAAGTAACTTACCTAGCGAAACAAGATGAGTCAGTACCTATTCCGAAAAATGGCTATGCTATTTTGATTGGCACTCAGGATGCAACAGCATACTATGACGCACTGCCACTCGGGACGCCTGTGGAGATAAAAAATACTATTTACTTAAATAATGATATAACAAAGGCTATAGAAGATGTAAAGCTTGGTGTTGGGGGCAGCGGTATTATTATGAAAGATGGATCAGAATATACGGGACCAGCTCATAAGGTTACAGCGGATACGAGGGCTCCAAGGTCTGTAGTTGCAACACTTAAAAATTCAAATGAACTCTTATTAATAGCTATTGATGGCAGAAATAAGACATTAGGAGTTAATCATAAAGATTTAGTATCACTGCTGCAGTCGTATAATGTAAAAGATGCTATGTATTTTGATGGTGGAGGATCAACTACTTTAGTATCAAGAAACGAAGCAGAGAAAGAAGTAAAACTGCAGAATAATCCATCAGATGGCACGCAAAGAAAAGTTGTCAATGGACTGGGTGTATTTACAACATCTCAGCCTGGGAATCTTAATAAACTCTACTTAAGTGCAGTACATAACAGGACTTTTATTGGTGAACCTATAGCTTTTACAGTAAAAGGCGTTGATAAGAATTATAACCCAGTGGACCTTTCTAAAACGAATGTTACTATGACAGTGACGGGGGTTAACGGGTCATTTAAGAATGGTATGTTTTATCCGGAAACAGCAGGGAAGGCACTTATTATAGCCAGCTATAGTGGGATAGATGCTGCAAAAGAAATTTACATAACAGATAAACCAGTAGGAATAAAAATAGAACCATCTAATCTTCAGCTTAGTCCTAACAGTTCAAAAGATATACAGCTTTATGGGATAGACAGAGAAGGTTATAGAATACCAATATCACAAGAAAAAATAACATGGAAGAGCAGCAGTCAAGAAGTAAGTGCTAAGGGGAATAAAGTAACAGCAGCAGGTAAGACGTTAGCAACACTTACAGCTACTTACAAAGATATCAGCGCAAAGCTTGGGGTCATTGTAGGGGATACAGCGGCTCCGATTGAATCCTTTGAAAAAAATAGTGGCGTATGGGGCGGAGATCAGGCAACCGTAAAAGGCAAAGTTGAACCCTCTAAAGAATTTAAGTATCACGGGGATACATCAATAAAGATGACTTACACATTTCTTAAATCTCCTAATAAACAGGTTGCCTATACAGTATTTAACGCGCCAATTGAGATCACAGAAGATGCAATGAGTATCAACATGTGGGTATATGCGAAAAAGCAAGGAGATACAGCTAAAATAGAACTAATAGATAAAGCAGGAAAGAAATTTTATCTTAAGCTTACAGATGAGCTGAATTTTGAAGGCTGGAAATACTTAAGCGTATCTTTGCCGCAAAATATGACATTCCCAGCAAAAGTCTCAAAGTTTTATACCTATGCAAACAGTGTAGGTGAAAAGAGAACAAATGTTGTTTATATTGACCACATGTCTGTTACAAGAGGATTTAGAGATAAAGAAGGTATTACAGTAAGGAATGACTATAAGTTTGATCCTTTGTATAAAGACTCTCTGCAGGCACCTAAGGCTAATCAATATATGATAAATGTAATGGGATCTACAAAAGTCAGCAGTATGATACTGAATAAGGATACTATTACAGGCCTAGGAAAGCAATTATCACAGGACGTGGGACTTGTATTATTTACATCAAAGAGCAATATAGATTTACCTATAAGTGTATCAAAATATAGCTATGATAATACTTACCGTACAGTAGATTATAATCAAACAAAAGTTATTTTTGCAGGGACAGATAAAGGCGGCCTTAGGGTAACAGATGCTACTACATGGCTAAATCTTAAAAAAGATATAGAGAGTACAACTGCTAAAAATATTATTCTTGTGATGAGTAAAAATCCACTTACTCAGTTTGATGATCCTCAGGAAGGACTGGCCCTTCATAAATATCTTAAAACCCAAAAAGAAATCAGCGGAAAAAATGTTTTCGTAGTTTATTCTGGGGAAAATGGAAAAGAAGTACGTATTGAAGACGGCATCCGCTATATAAGAAATAGTGGTCTAAACGTTGCGACAGATACAGTGCAAGATTGCAATTATATCAAGTTTAAGATAGTAGGAAACGAAATTTACTATACTTTTGAGAAGATTAAATAAAAAACTCATATAAAGGGTATAAAATTTCCAGTTTTATGTAATATTTAGAATCTGAGGAGGTATACTATGAATAGAAAAATAAAAGTCATTTTAGCTGCAGGGATGCTTCTCTTTACAACACTTTATGCTGCAGACAGCGGCCCAGGAACCTCAAGTGATCCCTTAGTGACAAAAAGCTATGTTGATAAAAAAGTTGCAGAAGTAAGCGGAGGGAGTAATGTTTCAGGGAGCTTAACCGAACAGTTAAAAGCGCAAGAACAGCTGATTAATACGCTTTTGGCCGAAATAACTGCACTTAAACAGAACAGTAATACATATAAGGTTGTATCTGTTCCAGAGGGAAAACTCATACTTGGTAAGCAAGGCTCGGAAATGATTGTTAGAGCTGGTGAGGCACAGGTAATAAGTGCAGAAGCAGGAGGACTTCAGGATATGACAGCAGGTGCAGATATAAATGCAGGAAGTATAGCACCAAAATATCATCTTCTCATTATTCCAAGAGAAGATGGCAGAGGATTACTTGCTACAAAGACACTTACAGTCATGGTAAGAGGCGGATATACTGTGCAGTAGTTATGACCTATATAAAGTCATTAGATGGAGGAAAATATGAAAAAACAAATGAAAGCTATTCTGACTGTTCTAGTTGCCATTTCTATCATAGCATGTCTTGTGGTAGGGTATTTTAGGATAAATGCAGAAAGCGACTATAAAAATGTGCAAATAGCTGTTAGGTATACAGATATACTTAATATCGCAGAACAAACGCAGACAGACATCAGAGATATTTTAAAAGAGTTTAAAGATCTAGGGGTAACCACTCTATTTGTAAGGGAAAACACAGTACTTCCTGCAGTAAGGGGAGAACTCTCTAATTACAAAGAACAAGGAGAGGTAACCGTATTTGAAGGTTATATGGTTAAAGCATTTTATAAAGATATTACTGGTATTAAACCTCAGCTAAATTATATTGTGACTAAAAATCAAAGTATATCAGATACCATTTATAAAGAACTGTCTTTAAAAAATATACCTGTCAAATACTTCATCTTTGATGAAGACTATTTCATCGAAATAGGAGACTTTTCAAATGCGCTGTCTACAATAGGAGTTGGCTTTAACGAAGAAGACTTAAATATAGCAGCAGATTTAGGTTATGTCATTTCTCCTCAAGTAAGGGGATGGGTAGAGCCAAGCGAAGAGTCTATTGCATACCTTATAGAAACATTGAAGGATATTAAGGGGTTAGGGGCTATATATTTTTCTGATGCAGAAATACCAGGAGCTTCCTCTAATTCGCTTATAGATTTTATAGGAGAACATCAACTAGGATTTGTAGAATTCTTTTCAAATAAGCAAAAAGGTTTTAATACATTAGCCAAAAAGTCAAGCAGTTTGGGTAAAGATTTTAGAGTCATGAGACTGCACACGGTTACAGATGAAGAAGTAAAGAAATATGGACCGGCAGAAATGCTAGACCGTTATGGCCTTGCACTTAAAGAAAGAAACCTACGAACTTTTCTTTTTAAGATGTCTAATACGATGAATATGAAAAAAGATATCAGTGATTTAAGAATTAATATTGAGAACTTTAAGCAGATGGCAGAAGATGAAGGGTACCAGGTAACCGGTGATATGCAGAATTACAACTTGATGACAGGTAACTACGTGTTATCTGTACTGGCTGGCGTAGGGGCAATTAGTGTGTTTATATTACTGTTTGATTTCTTAGGTCTTACAAAGCTAGGGTATATACTAGGAATCATAGGAGCAGTCGGCTACGCAGGACTTCTTAAAGTATCTCCTAGTCTAGGACTTAGACTTATGGCATTATTTGGAGCAATTATATTCCCTACCTATGCAGTAAGTACGGTACTGGATGACGTACCAAGAAATATGAAACAGACATTAGCTGCCTTTTTAAAGATATGCCTTATTTCATTTGGAGGAGCACTTACTATTATAGGAACCATTTCCCGAACAAGTTTTGGACTGGGGATAGATGTATTTCCTGGAGTCAAGATAGCACACATTATTCCAATCATGCTTGTACTTGGCATCAGTATCTATAAAAAGCATGGACTTGACATCATTTATTATAAAAAGATTTTAACAAGTAAGGTGACCTATTTAGCGGTAGGTATTATTGGAATAGTAGGGGTTGCATTACTGATCTATACGATGAGGACAGGAAATAACGCAGGAGTATCAGCTATTGAACTTCAGTTTAGACAACTTTTAGATAATATTCTTGGGGTAAGGCCTCGTACCAAAGAGTTTTTAATTGCCTATCCTATTTTAGTCTCCTTACTGTATTTTGGATATAAAGAAAAATATTTACCTCTTTTGATTTTTGCAGCGATAGGACCTGTATCACTTGTAAATACCTATGCCCATATACACACGCCAGTTAGCATTTCACTTATTAGAAGTGCATACGGCATCGGTATAGGTTTTATATTAGGAGTAATTGTAATCAAGGGGTTAAAACTATTATGTAAGGTGATAAAAAAATGGGAAATCCAAAAAAGATAGTTCTGTCAGGGTATTATGGATTTGATAATATAGGAGATGAAGCGGTACTTTACGCTATTTTGTCTCAGCTTAGAGAGAGCATGCCGGAGATAAGGATTACCGTTCTTTCGAATAATCCAGAAAAAACAAAGCTTATGTATGAAGTAGACGCGGTTAATAGATGGCATATAAAGGAAGTCATAAAAGTTATAAAGGAAAGTGACATGCTTATAAGCGGAGGAGGAAGTTTGCTGCAGGATGTGACAAGTAGTAAAACTATTCCTTATTATCTAGGCATTGTAAAACTCGCTCAGTGGTATAAGAAGAAAGTCGTTTTTTATTCACAGGGAATTGGCCCTATAGAGCATGGTTATAATAAATGGTTAACAAAAAAAATTGTAAATAAGGTTGATGCTATTTTTGTAAGAGACAGTCATTCAAAAGAAGTTTTAGAGGAATTAGGAATTACAAAGCCAATAAATGTAGCAGCAGACCCAGTATTAGGCATAAAACCAAACGGGCATGTATATAAATATGTTAGAGACTTGCTTGGAGAGGCAAAAGCAGTAGGTGTGTATATCAGGCCTTGGGAAAATGAAGAAGAACTCATAAGCAGCTTAGAAAAAGCATTGCAGTATGTGATACGTGAAGGCTACAAAGTTTATTTAATTCCTATGTACTATTTACAAGATAGAGAAATAGCTCATAAGCTTAAAAATAAACTTGGAGAAAATGCAATTGTGGTAGATAAGATGCTTACAATAGATGAGGTTGTAAGTTATACAGCTTGTTTTGAGTTTATCATAGGGATGAGACTGCACAGTTTAATTATGGCAGCGGCTCAAAAAGTATCTATGATTGGTCTTTCCTATGATCCTAAAGTCAGAGATTTTATGAAGGATATGGAAATTCCCTACTGCATAGAGGTACAGCATATTGGATCAAATGAACTGATTTACATGATACAAAGATTAATGGACGATAAAAATGCATTAAAAATACATTTAAGTACTATTTATGAGCTTAAGAAGCAGAAACTCAATTTACCAGTACAGTATATTGCGGAGCAGCTCATATAGGAGGATACAATGAAAGATAAAATAAATATTTTAGGTGTGTCTATTGATAATGTGACAATGAACGAAGCAGAAGCAAGAATAAGTCAGTTTGTTGCATCACCAGATATCCATACCGTCTTTACACCAAACCCAGAAATCATTATGCTGGCAAATCAGAACAAAAAACTGTTTTCAATTTTGCAAAAAGCTGATTTAGTTGTTCCCGATGGGATAGGAGTTGTTATTGCATCTAAGATTCAAAGAGGAACTTCTTTGGGGGAGCGAGTAGCAGGTTATGACTTAGTTCAAAATACGATGAAACAAGCTGTGCAAAAAGGATACAAATATTATTTCTTTGGGAGCAAACCAGGAGTAGCAAAAAAAGCTGCCGAAGAGATGAGAACAGCCTATCCAGGGATACAAATTGTTGGTACCAATGATGGGTACTTTAAACAAGAAGAAACTGCAGATATTATAGCAGATATTAATGCATCAGGAGCCAATATCTTATTAGTAGCCTTAGGCGCACCCAAACAGGAAATTTGGATTGATGAGAACAAGCACTTATTAAAGCATGTAAAAGTTTTAATAGGAGTAGGGGGAAGTCTTGATGTTATGGCGGGAGTAGCTAAAAGAGCTCCTTTGGTATTTCAAAAAGTAGGGCTGGAGTGGTTTTACAGGCTGATTAAAGAACCGTCACGTATTGGAAGAATGATGGTACTGCCACAATTTATAATAGAGGTACTCCGTTATAAATCTAAACAAAATGGTTAAAAATCTAGGAAAAGTTTATGAATAGTGTATAATGTTGCTCATTATATAGATTTGTCACCAAAATGTAATATAAATTCAATAGATTTTTAAGTGTAAAAATAGATTTTTTGAGTTAGTGGACGGTACTTTATGACTCGTTAGGGACTATTAGCTAAATTGCCTTCGGGGTTTTTATAAAAATAGTCAATAGTCATTCAGGTTTGAAATATAGTATAGTTAAGTAAGTCCAAAGGGATATTATTTATCCAAACTAAGGGGGAAAAATCTTATGGCAGGTTTAAAATTAAAGAATATTGAAAAGCGTTATTCAAATGGCTTCGTAGCAGTTAAAGACTTTAACTTAGACATTGAGGATAAAGAATTTATCATATTTGTAGGACCATCAGGCTGTGGTAAATCTACTACATTACGTATGATTGCTGGACTTGAAGAAATTTCAGGTGGTGAATTATGGATAGGCGATAAGCTTTGTAATGATGTAGCACCAAAAGATCGTGATATTGCGATGGTATTCCAGAACTACGCACTTTATCCACATATGACAGTATATGATAACATGGCATTTGGTTTAAAACTTCGTAAAACTCCAAAAGAAGAAATTGACCGTCGTGTGCGTGAAGCTGCTAAAATTCTTGATATTGATCAATGTTTAGATCGTAAACCAAAAGCACTTTCAGGTGGACAAAGACAACGTGTTGCTATGGGTCGTGCGATTGTTCGTGAGCCTAAAGTATTCTTAATGGACGAACCTTTATCAAACCTTGATGCAAAACTTCGTGTGCAGATGAGAACAGAGATTTCTAAAATGCACCATAGATTACAAACAACATTTATTTATGTTACACATGACCAAGTAGAGGCGATGACACTTGGTACGCGTATTGTTGTATTAAAAGACGGTGTTATTCAACAAGTAGATTCACCATCTAAATTATATAGTCAGCCAAATAACTTATTTGTAGCTGGGTTCATGGGATCTCCGCAAATGAATATGATAGAAGCTAAAGTAGCTAAGCGCGGAGAAGACATTGTACTTGTATTTGGAAATTCAGAAGTAAAATTACCAAAAGAAAAAGCAGAAAAAGTAGTTAATGGTGGTTATGTTGGTAAAGATGTTATGATGGGTATTCGTCCAGAGCACATTAGTGATCCAGCAACACTTGTTGACGGAGACAATGCAAAATATGCATCTGCAACAGCTGTTGTAGAAGTAGTAGAATTACTTGGTTCAGAAAAGAACTATTATATGGTTTGTGAAGGTCATAACATAACAGGCCGTTTTGAAACAAGCTGCCCTGCAGTGGTAGATGATACCATTAAAATTGCATTAGATACAACAAAAATACATGTTTTCGACTTAGAAACACAACTTACAATTACAAATTAATAAGTTTATTGAAAACCTTGTAGCTTTTACTACAAGGTTTTTTAAACTTATCCTTTTTTTTTACACGTAAATAGGATAAAATAGTATTTAAGATAATATATGTATAAATTATTAAATTTGGGAGCTGATCGAGATGATTTCGAATCAAATTTTACAAAATACAATAGATGGACTAAAGACTATAACCCGCAGAGACTTTTGTATCTTAGACGCGGAGTCTAAAATTGTAGTAAGCACAGTTAGCAGCAGTATAGGTGATTATGTACCACAGGTTGAATCTTTTATTAATTCACAGGCTGAAAGCCAAGAAATGCAAGGATCACATTATTTTAAAATATATGATGAATACCTTGTTGAATACATTTTATCAGTAAGCGGTGTAGATGATGAGGCGTATAAACTAGGAAAGATTGTTTCATTCCAAATCAAAAGTCTCTTAGTAGCTTACAAAGAACGTTTTGACAGAGATAACTTTATTAAGAACTTGTTATTAGATAATCTATTATTAGTAGATATTTATACAAGAGCTAAAAAGCTTCACATTAAAAACAATGTAAAACGTATTGTTTTTTTAATTGAGTGTCCTGAGAAAAAGGATAGTAATATATCTGATATATTAAGAAACATTTTCCCGGATAAGGCAAGAGATTTTGTAACAGCAGTAGATGAAAAGAACATTATATTAGTAAAAGAGGTTACCTCAGAAGATACAACTGAAATAGAAAGCTATGCAAAAATGATTTATGATACTTTAAGTGCCGAAGCAATGAGTAAAGTATATGTAGCAGTTGGTGCGGTAGTATCAGACCTTAAGGATGTATCTAATTCATACAAAGAAGCTACAATGGCTTTAGAAGTAGGAAAGATATTTAATTGTGAAGGGCACATTTCTCATTATTCCAAACTAGGAATAGGCCGTATTATTTATCAATTACCGCTGTCTTTATGTAAACTCTTTATTAAAGAAGTTTTAAAAGACAAACGTGTGGACAGTTTTGATGAAGAAACTCTTATGACAGTTAATAAGTTTTTTGAAAACAGCCTTAATGTATCAGAAACTTCAAGACAGCTTTATATACACAGAAATACCCTTGTGTATAGACTTGATAAGCTTTTAAAAACAACTGGTCTTGACCTGCGTCAGTTTGATGATGCTATAGTATTTAAGATTACGATTATGGTAAGCCAATACATGGACTATATGGAAAGACAAAGTCAAAATAGAATGTAGAAAATTGGTGAGGTAGGTAATGATTCATTTACAGAATGTATCCAAGGTTTATTCAAATGGAGCTGTAGGTCTTAATAAAGCGAGCATTAACATTGAAAAGGGAGAGTTCGTATTTATAACAGGGAACAGTGGTTCTGGAAAATCAACCCTGCTTAAACTTATCCTTAAGGAAATAGAACCCTCACATGGTAAAATTATTATTAATAATAAAGATGTGACAAAATTAAATAGGAAACAAATCCCTTATTTGAGAAGAGATATAGGGATTGTTTTTCAGGATTTTAGACTTCTGCCTAATAAAACGGTGTATGAAAACGTAGCTTTTGCAATGCAAATAGTTGGGGCAACAGGAAGAGAAATAAGAAAGAACGTACCTATCACCTTAGGCCTTGTTGGCCTTGCCAGAAAAGCTAGGTGTTTTCCAGATGAACTCTCTGGCGGTGAACAGCAAAGAACAGCCCTCGCCCGTGCAATAGTCAATAATAGTCCAATACTCATTGCAGATGAACCAACTGGTAACTTAGACCCTTCTACCTCATGGGAGATTATGAATTGTCTTCAGGACATTAATAAAAGAGGCGTAACAATTGTTATGGCAACCCATGAAAGAGAGATTGTTAATGCGCTTAAAAAAAGAGTTATTGAAATAACAGACGGTATTGTTACGAAAGATGTATATGAGGGAGGATATGATGATGAAATGGAATACTCTCAAGTATTTGTTTAAAGAGGGTATTGTAGGACTATGGAAAAACAGAATAATGGCAATTGCATCAGCAGGAACCATTATTCTGTGTCTTCTTATACTAGGCATGTCCTATTCAATTGGCACGAATATTGATTTTGTTCTTAAACAGATTGAAACTAAGTTTGGAATTACTGCTTATGTAAATGAAGGAGTAAGTGAAAACAGAATCTTAGAACTTCGAACAAGAATAGAAAATACACCTCATGTATCAAAGGTACAATATATTTCCAAAGAAGATGCGATAAGATCTTTTAGTGGGGATAATAAGAATGAAATATTTAGTGACTTTATACAAGACAACCCATTGCCGGCATCTTTTGAAGTCATTGTTGACGATATTGAATTTCAGGAGCAGGTCGTTTCAGAACTAGCTCAGCTTGGCGAACTTGATGTAAGATATTTAGCTAAAGAGACAGATATATTTATAAAAATTAACAAGACCATTAACTATATTGCTCTTGCTATCATTGGGGCTCTTGTTATAGTTGGACTCCTTCTTATGAGTAATACAATTAAGCTAACTGTCTACATCAGACGTAAAGAAATTAATATTATGAAATACATAGGCGCTACAGATTGGTTTATAAGACTGCCATTTTTAATTGAAGGGATAGTTATCGGTACTATCAGTGCACTTTTTTCCATTATTATTATTGTGCTAAGTTACAGTTATTTAAGCGAGATGCTTACGGTTCATTTAATTGGCATGTTAAATGGCATTACGTTTAAGCCAGCGGCAGATGTCATGAAAATGCTTATTCCTGTTTGTATGGGGATAGGTATAAGCATTGGACTTATCGGAAGCGGCACTGCTATACGTAAACATTTGAAGGTATAAAAGGAGAAGAAAACATGAGAAGGAAAATAGCACTACTTTTATCTTTATTGCTTTTGCTCACTCCTGTTTATGCGTCTAGTCTAAGTAATAAAAAGAATCAGTTAAATAATACAAAGGAAACCATTGAAAATACAAAAGAAGAGTTAGAAAGTACAACAGAGGAAAAAAAGCAGATTAAAAGTGAAATTCAAAAAGTAGATAATCAAATAGTTTCTATAGAAAATAAAATATTAAATTTGGAAACAGAGCTCGGTAAAAAGCAAGCAGCACTAGAAAATAGTGAGAAAGAATTAGACTCAGCCATAGTTCGCAAGGATGAGCAGTATAGTATAGCTAAAAAACGTATGGTACAAATGTATAAAAATCAGAAGATAGGATACATACAAGTTGTTTTTTCTTCTAAAAGCTTCTGGGAAGCTATTAATAGGATGGAATACATAAAAAGAATTTCAAAAAAAGACAGTGAGATTATTATTTCTTATCAAAAACAAGTTGAAGCTATTGGTGCCAAAAAGAAAGCGATTGAAGAAGAAAAATCTGAACTAGATGTACTCCATAAGGCTCAGGTAGCTAAAAAAGGTGAGCTGACAGCTGCAAGAAGTAAAAAAGATAAAGTCTTAGGAGAGCTTGCAGGACAAGAAGAAAGATTACAGGCAGAAATTAAAGAAATGCAGGAAATCTCTAAAAAACTGGAACAAGAAATTAAGAGGCTTACACAGCGCAGTACGATTAAGTATGCTGGGGGCGCATTTTCTTGGCCTGTACCAAGGTTTTATGGTATAAGCTCCGAGTATAACGGCAGAACAAGTCCGATATCTGGAAGATATGAATTTCATTCAGGAATAGATATTCCGGCATCTTATGGATCAGCAGTAGTAGCAGCAGCAGATGGTATTGTCATTACATCCGGTTGGGTAAATGGTTATGGCAATACGGTTATGATTAACCATGGAAGCGGGCTTGTAACCTTGTATGGTCATAATTCTTCACTTGCAGTTAGCGTGGGTCAAAGTGTGAGTAAAGGACAGACTATTGCAGGGATTGGGAGCACAGGCTATTCAACAGGTAATCACTGTCACTTTGAGGTAAGGAAAAATGGAGCTCATACTAGTCCGTGGGCTTATTTAAAGAAATAACATATAAAAAGCCGTAACTCATATACTATATAGGAGTTACGCTTTTTATTTTGAACTAAGAAAGGTTGATACTCATAATAAAAAGATATACAATAGTAGAAAGAGTATACCATAAGGAGAGAAACAGTTGAAACTAAGGCATCTCACAAAGACTATTACAGGTGTGATTTTAGGTATAAGCCTAACAAGTATAGCTATAGGCTGCAGCAGTCTGGCTTCTGGTGATAAATATTCAAAGTCCAAAATTAATCAAATAAGTAAACTGCTTCAGCATAGCTATCTAAGAGACATAGATAATAAAAAAATTGAAGACAGCATTTACGCTGGATATGTAAGTGGTTTAGAAGACCCTATGACAATTTATTTAAACGAAGAACAGTTTGAAAAGCAGCAAGTACTAGAGGAAGGTAAATATATAGGAACAGGACTTCAGTTTGAATGGGGACTGAATGGAAGATATATTATCGTTACAGATATTATAAAAGACTCGCCAGCATCACTTGAAGACATCAAAATAGGTGATAAAATTATCGAAATTGATGGGATAAAGGTAATGCTTGCAAATGAAACTGAACTTTATGAAAAGCTAAGTTATACTGGAGATAAACCAGTAACCTATACTTTTGAGGATAATGATGGAAGTCGTAAAAGGCAGATAAAACTTATGTCAAAGATTATTAATATAAAGAGCATGTCACATAAGATACTTAAAAATAATATAGGTTATGTTACTGTGTTTGCTGTTAAAGAAGGAGCAAGCAAAGAGTTAGAGCAGATTATTAAAGAACTAGAAGCAAGTGGTGCAAAAAGTTTTATATTTGACCTAAGAAATGCATATAGTAATAATATAGAAGAAATTTATCAAATGGCTAATTTATTTATTAATGAAAAAGTTGCCTTTAAAATCAAAAATAAAAAGGGCGAGATCAAAGAATATAAAACTATGAATGCAGCTTACGAAGAACCAGTAGCCATTCTTATTAATGAAAGGACGAAGGGAGCGCCAGAAGCATTTGCAGCAGCTATAAAAGATGCTAAAAGGGGCATGATAATAGGAACAGCTTCAGCAGGAGTTGGCAGTGTTAATGAGATTATTCCCCTGCAGGATAAGACAGGGCTTATGGTTGCTACTGGCATTATTTATACAGCTGGAGACATCAGTTTAAAAGATAAAGGTGTGACACCTGATATTGAAATAAAAAGTGGTGTAGAAGCAGTTATAGAACTTATTACCAAAGGGAAAATCGATGAAAAAAATGACTTACAGCTTATGGAAGCTTTAAACCGACTTAGTTAAATGTATAATATAGGTAAAGCATTATAAGGATAATAATCTAAAAAGAAACGTAAAATAGAATAAGACGCATTAAGACATACTTAATTTGAAGGAGGGTGGCATTTATGAAAAAAGATGGTTTTTTTCGAGGTGCCGCTATAGGTTTTTTATTATCAGCAATAGTACTCTTCACAAGCACAGCCTTTGTAGATAAATACTATTATGTAGATAAAAAATTATTAGCGATAGAATCAGTCATTAATAATTATTTTGTAGGGGATATGGACCGCACTAAAATGCAGGAAGGCATCTATAAAGGCTTTGTTGCAGGAGTTGGTGACATTTATACTAACTACTATACAGCAGAAGAATATGCAAGCTTTAAAGAAAAGTCCAGTGGTGTTTATGCAGGAATAGGTGTACAGATGACTGTCGATGTAACAGATAATACTATTCTTATTACAGAAGTATTTGAAGGCTCCCCAGCCCAGAAGGCAGGAATACTGCCAAAAGATAAAATTATTAAGGCAGCTGGGAAGACTTTGACAGGGGATGACTTTGAACTTGTTCCTAAGATTGTGAAAGGAGCACCCAACACACAAGTTACTGTAACTATTTATAGACAATCAGAGAATAAGATGTATGATTTTGAACTCACCAGGCAAAATGTTACTTATCCATCTGTTTCATACAAAATGATAGATAAGCAATTAGCTTATATAAAAATTAGCCAATTTGAGGAAACCACATACGATCAGTTTAAAAAGGCGTTAACTGATGTACAAGGTAAAAAAGCTCAAGGGATTGTACTTGATCTTAGAAATAATCCAGGAGGACTACTCCATATTACAGAAAAGATAGCAGATGAACTTTTACCAAAGGTACTTATTGTATCAACAAGAGATAAAAATGGTACGGTAGATGAAGCCTATGCTGATGATAAGTATACAACCATCCCAATTGTAGTAGTCGTGAATGGGGATAGTGCAAGTGCATCAGAAGTTTTGTCAGGTGCACTCAAAGACCATAAGAGAGCAAAACTTGTTGGAGAAACAACATTTGGTAAAGGGGTAGTTCAAAGTGTGGTGCCGCTTAGTGATGGCTCAGCACTGAAGCTTACTACTGCAAAGTATTTTACTCCTAGTGGTATATGTATTCAAGGTATTGGTATAGATCCAGACTATAAAGTATCCTTGCCAGAGGAAATCCTTACTAGAGGAAATTTACAAGATAAAGAAGATACGCAGCTTCAAAAAGCTATAGAAGTAGTAAGACAAGAAATAAAATAGCTTAAAGGAGGGGGGATTCCAGTTAGTACAGATAAAAAGAAACTTTTACGAGATCTTAGTATAGGGACACTTTTAAGTTTGTTTATTGTGCTGTTTAAACTCACTATACCCTTTACTTGGAATATACTTTTTATAGTGCCTGTAAGTTTTCTGTGCATGCTCATTAACAAAAGACTAACCTGTTTATCCTATGGGATACCAATACTTTATGTATGCGATAGATTCGTTTTAACGATGGGATTTGATTTAAGTTTAATTAGTCTGCCCTATGAGAATTTAATTATTTTAATAGGGATACTGCATATGACAGAAGGAGTCCTAATTATACTAGATGCGAAGAAAAATAATGAGTGTGCTATAACATACAAAGGAAATAAATTAGTAGGGGGATACCAAACTTATAAAAAGTGGTTTATCCCCCTATTTTTCTTTTCAATTCGAGATATTTATCTGCCTATACTAGTTATTATGGCCTATGCTGATGAAACATTCACAATGAGCCCTATAAAAAAAGCAGTTGCTATGGGAAAATATATTTTTTTCTATGGTATGTTGATAAGTCTATTGGGATATTTTACTTTTAAACAAAGTCTTTCGCTTATATTAGTAATGATTTGTATGCCTTTGCTTCATGAAACACTATTTATCATTAATAAACGTTTAGAAATAAAAAACAAATAGAAATAAAAAACAAATAGAAATAAAAAACAAATGGAAGAAAAAAAGAGCCATAGATAAAACAAGGATAATATTAGTAGCAGTGTCGAAATTTGTTATTTTATTGACGAAATCCGACTTGTTTGATATAATTAATAGGTAAAAATGTATAGAGGAGGGCACTATGGAAAAAAGAATAGTAATTGTCGGCGCCGGTTATGCAGGGATTTTGACAGCTAAAAAATTAGCTAAGAAACTAAAGAAAAATAATGATATTAGTATTACTATTATTGATAAAAACCCATTTCACACTATGCTTACTGAACTTCATGAAGTCGCAGCTAATCGTGTTGATGAAGATAGTATTAAAATAAGCTTAAATAAGGTTTTTGCAGGAAGAAAAGTTAACGTTAAACTTGATACTGTAAACTCAATTGACTTTGATAAAAAATGCGTTGTAGGTTCAAATGAAAGCTACGGGTATGATTACCTTGTGCTTGCTGCAGGTTCAAAGCCTACATTTTTTGGTGTAGAAGGAGCAGAAGAATTTTCTTTTAAGCTTTGGTCTTATGAAGATGCAGTTATATTAAGAGAACATATTCATACATCATTTAGAAAAGCAGTGTGTGAAACTAACCTGGAAGAAAAGAAAAGATTATTAACTTTTCACGTGGTTGGTGCCGGCTTTACCGGCGTAGAAATGGCAGGTGAACTTGCTGAGTACGTGCCGATTCTTTGTGAAAAGTATGAAATTGACAGAAGACTTGTAACAATCTGTAACGTAGACATATTAGAACGCAGTGTACCTATTTTGCCAGAGAAGCTTTCACGTAAAGTTGAAAGACGTCTTGAAAAAATGGGTGTTAAAATGATGCTTAGTACAAGCGTTGCTGCAATAGGCAGTGACTTCATTAAAGTAAAATCAAAAGATATAGTTACTACCCAAAGTACCGGAACTGTTATTTGGGCAGCTGGTATCGAAAGTGCAGAAATTACTTGTGAAGCAGCAAAGACTTTAGAGTCAGCACAAAGAGGACGTATAAAACTTGATGCTTATCTTCGTTCACTTGATAATGATCACGTGTTTGTAGTTGGTGATAATATGTTTTATACACCAGAAGGTGAAGATCAGCCAGTTCCGCAGATGGTCGAAAACTGTGAGCATAGTGCTGCCACTTGTGCGAAAAATATTGTTTGTGCTATTACAGGTAAAGGTGAAATGGAGAGGTACAAGCCATCTTTCCACGGAGTAATGGTTTCAGTAGGGGGACGTTATGGGGTGGCTAGAGTTGGTCTGCCAAATCTCATGTTTAATCTTCCTTCTTTCCTTGCAATGCTTTCAAAACACTTCATCAACATTATTTATTTTATTCAGGTACTAGGATGGAATAAAGTATTTAGTTATATGAAACATGAGTTTTTCACTATAAGAAACTGCAGAAGCTTTGTTGGAGGGCATTTCTCAAACAGAACACCTAGCTTCTTATTAATGCCGCTTAGGGTATGGCTCGGCGGGGTTTGGCTTTTTGAAGGAATCATGAAAATCGTAGAAGGCTGGCTTAATACCCCTAAATTAACAGGTTTCTTTGGCGGGGCTAATGCATGGTATAACAGCATTCTTGGCAACGCAGCAGCGGGAGCAGTAACAGATGCAGTTACTGCAGCAACAGAAGCAGCAGGTGCAGCAGCAGGTGCGGCAACAGACGGAGTAACAGCAGCAACAGGAGCAGCTGAAGCGACAGGCACTGCAGTTGAAGCTGTTGGAAGAGTCATTTTTAACTTTGATTTTATTGGTCTTTTCCAAGCGATCTTTGTAAGCGGGAAAGATTTAGTACATTCAACCATTAGTGACTATGCTTTTAAGTTAGATGTTCCACTTATGAACTGGTTTGTTGATACGTTTATTATGCCTTACGATTCTGTTCAAGTTTTTATGCAGATATTTATTGTAGTAGCAGAAATTTTAATAGGTCTTGCTCTTATAGGCGGGTTGTTTACTACTCCAGCAGCAGCATTTTCATTAGTACTTCAGATTATGTTTGTATGCACGACTGGATTGTACTTAGGAACCTTCTGGATGATTTTTGCTGCTATTGCAGTTCTAATTGGGGCAGGAAGAACACTTGGACTTGATTATTACGCTATGCCATGGCTTAAAAAAGTATGGAAAAAATTACCGATTGTAAGAAAGTTGTATATTTACAATGATTAATGAGAATATAAGAAAAAGTGATAACACTGAATTTATAGCATTTGACGAGGCGTATAGACTTGTACAAGATGAAATGGATAAGGCATTATCAAGAGGACCTCTTATCATTCGTAAACATATGGAGCATTTAAAACTGTCAAGAGGTAAGGGGATTCGCGCAGTATCATTACTGGCCTCCGCTGAAAATAAAGAAGGTTTTATTCATTTAGATGCTGTTAAGTTTGCAGCTGCTATTGAACTTCTTCATCTTGCAACACTTGTTCATGATGACGTAATAGATAATGCGGACCTTAGAAGGGGTGTTATAACACTTCAAAAAAAATATGGACAAAAAACTGCAGTTATTTGCGGCGATTATTTACTCTGCGTCGCACTTAACCTTGCAGCATCTGTTTCAAATAAAGAGGACTACCTTAATGTGAATATGCCGGATTACATGGGAAGTGTATGCCTTGGTGAATTAAATCAGCATATCAATAATGGTAATCTGGATTTATCGATGTATGAATATCTCAAAATTATATCAGGTAAAACTGCAGCTCTTTTTGAAGCTTCGTTTTATGCAGGCGCTATTGTTTGTGAAGAAAATGAGGCTGATGTTAAGAAGTATAAAAGGCTGGGACGCTACATTGGTATGATCTTTCAGCTAACTGATGATTGTATAGATTTTGAGACAACTGAAGAGGTAGCTAAAAAACCAGTTCAATCTGATTTTGAGCAGGGAGTTATAACACTTCCCCTTATTCATGCTTTCAATCACATGGTAAGCTTCAAAGAAAAAGCTAGATTAAATAAAGTATCCAGAACAGAGCTTAATGATGCTGTCCTAAAGACAGGGGGACTTGTTTTTACCCGTATGGTGCTAAAAAAATATTATAATAAGTCACTCAAAATCATTAATGAACTTTCAATTACAGAGGATAAAAGGGCAAAGTTCATATCTATTTTAGATAAAGCTTCTGGTTTAATGTAATATAAAGTGGGAGGAACAATTGATTAAGAATTTTCTAAACTATGTTGAAATAAGGACGAAAATTACCAGTCTATTTGCTTTTTTAATGACAATTGCCTTACTTCTATATATGAAGCAAACAATAAACTGGAAGTTAACAAGTATATTTTTTATTGCAATGTTTTTATTTGATCTTACAACTACAGCAATTAATAATTATATTGATACAAAAACAAATGATCAAACACTGCCATTTAAAAGAAGTACGGCACGGATTATTATATATGGGCTGCTAGGGATAAGTATTATTTTAGGACTCTATTTAGCTTATCTAACTGATATTGTCATTTTTCTCCTAGGAGGATTATGTTTCTTATGTGGGATTTTTTATACCTATGGACCAGTTCCTATATCAAGACAGCCTTTAGGAGAAATAATGTCAGGGATTTTTTATGGTCTCTTAATACCATTTATTTTGTTATATATTAACATGCCAGAAGGGACATTCCTTTCATTAATATTAAGTTTACAAACAATTACTTTATCTTTAAATATTATACCCCTATTCACAGTCTTGATTTTTTCAATTATTCCAGTTTGTGTGACAGCTAATATAATGCTCGCAAACAACATCTGTGATTTAGAAAAAGATATTGAAGTTAAAAGACACACACTTCCTTACTATTTAGGAGATAAATCACTTTACTTATTTGCAGGAATTTATTATTTAACTTATATTGCAACAATAATGATGGTAATATTAAAAGTTCTTCATCCTATATGCTTAGCAGCACTGCTTACTTTTTTTATTGTGCAAAAGAACATAAATTTATTCTTTAAGGTACAAGATAAGAAGACAACGTTTGTTTTATCTATTAAAAACTATATTATTATTATGGGAGCAAATACTTTAATGATTTTTGTAAGTATATTGTTTGCTTAGCAGGTGAAAATAAGATGAAGTTTTTTAAGAAGTCTGATGTGATAGTTATTTTAATTATTATTGTAATAAGCGTCGTCTCTTGGGTAATCTATCATTCTATCTTTTCAAAAAAGGCAGCTAAAGCTGAAATTTATTACTATTCAGAGCTTGTTGAAACAGTTGATCTAAATACTGGAGTAGAGAGAACCTTTTCTATTCCTCAAGATGAGCATGTTATTTTTCATCTGTATAAAGATGGGAAAATTCGTTTTGAAGAGTCAGACTGCCCAGATAAGGTATGCATAAAAACAGGGAAGCTTAGTATGGTAGGACAAAGTGCAGCATGTCTCCCCAATGCTATCATATTAAAAATTGTTCCTGAAAAGAAACATGCAGAGGATGACCTTGATATGATTGCTCAATAATAGAAAGGCGTATTATGGATGAAAAAGAAATGGATAATAAATCTAAGATAAGTTTTAACAAGACCAAATTTATGGTTTTAACAGCATTGCTTTTTGCTGTTGCTATAGTGCTTTCTATAGTCGAAAATACACTTCCGCCACTTCCAGCTGCTGTGCCAGGAGTAAAACTTGGGCTTTCTAATATTGCGGTTATGTATGCACTGTTCTTTTTAGGAAAAAAAGAAGCATTTGCAATAGCTGTTTTAAAGGCCCTATTTGTATTTATCACTAGAGGGGCTGTTGCAGGCTTTTTAAGCTTATCTGGGGGGATACTGTCATTAGCAGTCATGATTATTATGATGATAATCTTTAGAGATAAAGTGTCTTACCTCATTACTAGTATTTTTGGATCAGTATTTCACAATGTAGGACAGTTTATTGCCATATACTGTATTTACACTTCTATATATTTATGGGCATATCTTCCGGTCCTTTTGATTTCTGGAGTGATTGCAGGGATTGCAACGTCCACATTACTTAAGTTTATTTTTCCAGCTTTTAAAAAGCTTGGTTTAAAATAAAAATAATATCATTAGGAGGTCAATGATGAAAAAAACATTAACATTATTACTTAGCGTATCTTTAGCATTTGTTACACTTACTGGATGTGGTGCTAAAGACAAAACAGAAACTGCGGTAGCAGAGACTACTGTAACAGAAGCTCCAAAGGCAGAAGAAACAGCAGAAGCACCAGCTTCAGGGGATGCTGTGAAAACAGGTCTTGCAGTTATCTCATCAGCAGCAAAATCTAAAGATGCAGCAGAAGAAGACGGTCTTGCTCAAGCGGATTCAACAGTGGTTGCAGTTACAGTTGATAAAGACGGCAAAATTGTAAAATGCGTTATTGATGCAGCTCAAACAAAAATTAACTTTTCTAAAACAGGGGAACTTACTACTGATGTAAAGAGCGAGTTCAAAACCAAAGTAGAACTTGGTGCTGACTATGGTATGGCTAAAGCATCTTCTATTGGTAAAGAGTGGGCAGATCAAGCAGCAGCTCTTGCAGATTATGTAGTTGGTAAAACAGTTGAAGAAGTAAAGGGCATTGCAGTAAATGAAAAAGGAGCTCCTTCAGATGCTGAGCTTGCAGCTTCTGTAACAGTTGGAATTGGTAACTATGTAAGTGCTATTGAGAAAGCTGTAGCTAACGCTAAAGAGTTAGGGGCTACAAGCGCTGATAAGTTAGGCTTAGGTGTTGTGACTAACATTGCAAAATCTAAAAACGCAGCAGAAGAAGATGGACTTGCACAAGCTTACTCGAGTTATGCAGCTTTAACTTTTGGAGCAGATGGTAAAATCACAAGTGCCATTATTGATGGTTCTCAAACTAATATTAATTTCTCTAAAGAAGGAAAAATTACATCTGATATCAATGCTGCTCAAATGACTAAAGTTGAGCTTGGTGAAAAATATGGAATGAAAAAAGCATCAGGAATCGGCAAAGAATGGTTCGAACAAGCAGATGCTCTTTCAAAATACATAGTTGGCAAAACTATTGAAGAAGTTAAAGGTATTGCAGTAAATGAAGAAGGTGCTCCAACAGATGCAGAACTTACAGCTTCTGTAACAATTAAACTTGGAGATCATATTAAAAACTTCGAAAAAGCAAGTGCCAACGCAAAATAGTTATTAAAACATTAAGGGAGGTAGTTTGACTACCTCTCATTTTTAGAGGTGAGAAGTGTGCTTAGAAAGCTTTTTGCATGTGTCCTTATAATGATACTAACAATGAATTTTACAGCTTGCAGCAGTCCTAAAACGACCAGGTATGAAGCTGAATTTCTTGTACTGTTTGATACTGTAACAAAAATTGTAGCATATACCAAAAGTAAAGAAGAGTTCACAAAATATTCGCAGCTTATTTATGATGGCCTTAAAGAGTATCATGAACTGTATGATATTTATAATGATTACGAAGGAATTAATAATATAAAAACGATAAACGATAACGCAGGCATTAAGCCGGTTAAAGTTGACAAAAAGATCATAGATTTGATGCTTTTTGCAAAAGAGGAATATAAAAACACCAATAGTAAAATGAACATTGCTTTTGGCTCTGTACTAAAAATTTGGCATGATTACCGCACAGAAGGAATCGATGATCCTGAAAAGGCAAAACTGCCTCCAATGGATAAGCTGAAGGCTGCAAAAGAGCACACGGATATCAATAAAGTAATCATTGATGAGGCTGAATCTACAGTCTTTCTGAGTGACCCTGAGATGTCTCTTGATGTTGGAGCTGTAGGAAAGGGCTTTGCAGCTGAACAGGTTTGTCAGATGGCAATAAAAGCGGGATTTACTTCAGGTCTTATTAGCGTTGGAGGAAATGTTCGTGCAATTGGTAATAAGGGAGAAAGTAAAAAGCTATGGAATATTGGCATTCAGAATCCTAATAAGGAAGATGAGGAGTCTATTCTTAAAGTAGCTTATTTAAGTGACCTTTCCCTGGTAACAAGCGGAGATTATGAAAGGTATTATACAGTTAATGGTAAAAATTATCATCATATCATTAATCCTGAAACATTATTGCCATCAGATTATTTTACAGCTATTACAATCATTTGTAAGGATTCAGGCGTTGCTGACGCACTTTCTACTGCAGTATTTAATATGCCTTTCGAACAGGGGTTAGAACTTATTGATAGCTTGCCTGATGCGGAAGCCTTATGGATATTTAAAAATGGAGAAATTAAAACAAGTGCAAAGTTTAATGATTTAATTGGAGAACAATAAGGCAAATTTAAACCATTAAAGTAGGACAAGTACCTTGCTTTAATGGTTTGTTTAGTTTTATAGAAAGATACTGTATGGGAGGCTTGAAATTGCTAAATTATATTCTTACAATTGTCAATCAAATATTTATTATGTTTTTATTAATGCTCGTAGGATACATTTTAAGTAAAAAAGATATATTAAATGAAGAAGGAACGAAACAGATTTCTTCGGTACTCATGCTCATAGCAACACCAGCGGTTATTATTGCTTCATATCAAAGAGAATTTGAAGCTGAACTTGCAAAAAAACTTTTTATGGTATTTATTTTTTGTCTTATCGGATATGCCATATCTCTTATCCTCGCAGAATTACTATTTAGAAAAAGTGCAAATGATTATCAAGATAAACGTATGTGTATTGTTTTTTCAAACAATGGATTCATGGCAATTCCATTACTCCAGGCACTCCTTGGCAGTACAGGCGTATTCTTAGGGTCAGCACATATTGTCCTTGGTAATGTCTTTCTTTGGACCTACGGAGCCAAAACCATGGGCAGAGAAAAATATAAAATGAGTTTAAAAACAGCTTTAATTAATCCTGGAGTATTTGCAATGGCTGGTGGCTTTTTACTCTTTATTTCACCCGCGAAACTACCTGATAATGTTTATCAGGTTCTTAACTATCTTGGGGCTTTAAATACCCCTCTAGCGATGATCATTTTAGGAACATTTTTAGCCAAAACAGACCTTGCAGAATGTATTAAGGATACATCAATATATATTATAAGTTTCTATAAGTTAATATTGGTTCCAACTGCACTTATGGTAATCCTGTTAATATTACCAGCAGATAAAATAATGGCAGCAACACTGCTTATAGGAACAGCTGCTCCTACAGGAATTATTGCAGCTATGTTTGCACAGCGGTTTGATACGAATTACATTTATAGTACAAAGATTATTGCTCAAACAACATTACTCTGTATTATCACTATGCCTATTTTTTTAACTATTATAGAGTTTTTTTGGAAATAAATGAAACACTTATAATAAAATCGCACTGTCAACATGATTGTATTTTTAATCATATTAATGTATAATTTAGTATAATAAAGAAGTAAACGAGTAAACTAATAAATTATAAAGGGGAATCGAGATGTCAGAAGTCGTTATTCATGCTATTGTATTGGGGCTTTATTTACTAGTAATGCTAGGTATGGGAGTGTATTTTTATAAAAAAAGTAAAAGCCAAAGCGATTACTTTTTAGGAGGCAGAAACCTGAATGCATGGGTTACATCAATGAGTGCTCAAGCTTCGGATATGAGTGGTTGGTTACTTATGGGGCTTCCGGGGACTGCGTTTTTATTAACGCAAAAAAATGGAATGGCTGAGGCTTTTTGGACAGCTTTGGGACTCGCAATAGGAACTTATCTCAATTGGCTTTTACTAGCAAAAAGATTAAGACAGTATTCAGAACATGCAAATGATTCTATTACTATACCAACTTATCTTGAAAACAGATTTAAAGATAAAACACGTTTGATTAGAATGATCTCAGCTATTTTCATAGTTATATTCTTTTTAATTTATACAGCTGCTCAATTTTCAGCGGGAGCAAAGCTTTTCAATGCAGTATTTGGAATAGATTATACAACAGCACTTATAATAGGCGCGATAGTTATTGTTTCCTATACGTTCTTAGGAGGCTTTTTAGCGGTTTGCTGGACAGATTTGGTTCAAGGCATTTTGATGTTCTTTGCCATTATTGCATTACCTATTATTGCTTTGGTTAAGATGGGTGGAGCACAGAAGACTTTTGATGTTGCAGCTTCGCTTGTTAACTTACAAAACGGCTTTGGCCTTAATGAGTGGACTGGACTAGGCAGCATGGGAATACTCAGTATCATTTCTATTGCAGCATGGGGTCTTGGTTACTTTGGACAGCCTCATATCCTTACAAGATTTATGGGTATTAGACATTCAAATGATATTAAACCAGCAAGAAGAATTGCTATGGTATGGGTAAGCTGTTCACTTGCTGCTGCAGTATTACTTGGCGTAATAGGAAAAGCATATGTTTCTACTATTATGACAGCGGAAGAACTGGGCAGCCTTGATGGAGAAAGAATATTTATTTATATGGTACAGCATTTATTAACAGGTCCTGGTTTCGCAATTATAGCTGGCCTTTTATTAACAGCCATTTTAGCAGCCATTATGAGTACTGCTGACTCACAGCTTCTAGTAACATCTTCAGCAATTTCTGAGGATATATGTAAAAGTCTTTTTGGTTCTAAAATGACAGATAAGCATTTTGTCTGGGTAAGCCGTATTAGTGTTTTAGCGGTTGCATTAATAGCTTTAATTATAGCGGCTAATCCTAATAGTTCAGTTTTTGATTTGGTTTCTTATGCATGGGCTGGATTTGGAGCTGCCTTTGGACCAGCGATACTCATGTCATTGTACTGGAAGCGAATGAATTGGCAAGGGACTCTTGCAGGCATATTATCCGGAGGAATCACTGTATTAGTGTGGAGAAATCTTGTTAAGGCATATATTAATGTTTATGAAATACTCCCAGCTTTTATAGTATCAGTTATTTTTATAATCGTAGTCAGCCTGCTAACAAGCAAACCTACAGCAGACATTGAAAAAGAATATGATACATTTATGAAATCTGATAAGTAAAAGATATTTTATTAATGGCACCTGCAAAATTTTGCAGGTGCCATTAAAGTTTTAGGCTAGTCAGATAAGTTTGGAAAGTATTTTACAGACCATTTTTCTAACATATCTAACATAGGATACATATCCTTGCCCATTTCGGTCAGTTTAAATTCGACTCTGGGTGGGACTTCTGGATAGGCTGTTTTGAAAATAAGACCATCATTCTCAAGCTCAGTTAGCTTTTCATTCAGTACCTTTTGACTAATACCGCTGGTTATTCTCTGTAATTCCAGAAATCTTTTAGGTCCTTCGTGCAGATGGCATAAAATGACTGCTTTCCATTTGCCGCGTATTAATTCAATTCCAAGATCTAGATGACAGACAAATTTTTTATTATTATATTCTAACAATAGATCACCTGCTTTAAATTATCTTTTGATTTCCATTATAGCATTAAACTCAAAGTGTTCCAAATGATAAATTCAAACCTTTTGGTAAGTTATCTTACAGAAAAGTGCATACTTGTTCTATATTTTAATAGTAGTTATAATCACTATAGTATAAAATAGAAGCCTTGTTTTTATTGAATCTAAGAATATTTAGAGAGTTATCACTGTATATGAGGAGGAATGTAAATGAAAGTTGTAGCGTTTAATGGGAGTCCTAAAAAAGAAGGAAATACGTATCATGCTATAAAAATAGTAACCGATGAGCTTGAAAAAGAGGGAATAGAAACTGAGATCATTCACGTTGGCAACAAGGCAGTTAAGGGATGTATGGCCTGCGGTGGATGTTCTAAAAATAAAAATGAAAAGTGCGTGCTTAAAGAAGATGAGGTAAATGACTGGATACAAAAGATGAAAGAAGCAGATGGTATTCTTATAGGTTCACCGGTACATTATTCATCTATGAGTGCTAACTTAAAAACATTTTTAGACAGAGCCTTTTATGTGGCAGGGGTTAATAATGGGATGTTAAGGCACAAGGTTGGTGCGACTCTTGTTGCAGTAAGAAGATCCGGAGGGGTTACAACCTTTGATGAGCTGAATCACTATATTAATTACTCTGAGATGCTGGTACCAACTTCAAGTTATTGGAATGTTATCCACGGGGCAAGACCAGGAGAAGTACTGCAGGATGAAGAAGGCGTACAAATTATGAGAGTACTTGGGAAGAACATGGCATGGCTTCTGAAGCTGGTTGAAAATGGAAAGGGTTCTGTTAAAGAACCAGAGCGAGAAAGCAAAATAGCCATGAATTTTATTCGTTAGAGCCAATCTAAAGGGTACCATATAAAAAAGTTTTAAAATAGTACATTATCGATAAAAAAAAGTGCTGTTATTATAGTTTATTAAAACTACAGTAACAGCACTTCTTTTTATAGTACGTGTTCATGATTTTTAATATGATCCATGCAGTATTCAAAGTTCCCGTTGCACTTTGAACAATATCTAAATTCCATTTCAGGGTCTGTAAGTTCTGTCTTTCCACATACATGACATTTATGAAAAGCTACTCTTATAGGAGCACTAGGACCTTTTTGAAACTCGCGTCTTTGTTTGTTAAAATGACGCTGTGTATGGGTAGAACGCCCTTTTAGAAGTGGTACACCAAAGAATAAGAAGTAGTTGCACAGCGAAATAATAATGAGAGCCTTAGTTGCCCAGCCGCTTGTGAAAAATGTAAGAAGCAGGAAAGCAATATTTAACCAAGCTAAATACTTCACTTTTACAGGAATAATAAAGTAAAGCATAAACTGAATATTAGGAAACAGCGTTGCATAGGCTAAGAACAGAGATAGATTAATAAATAATGTTGTTCCGTCTGCATTAAATAAAGCAGATGCAATCATAGTTAATATCATACCTGAAAAGTAGTATACATTAAATTTAAAGACACCCCAAGTATATTCAAGTTCTCTGCCTATTGAATAGTAAAGAAACGCTGAAAAAAGAAACCAGAGAATACTAAAGGTATTAGGAATAAAAATAAAGGTAACAAGTCTCCAAATTTGTCCTTGAAGTATTGCTCCCCAGTTAAAAGTTATAAGTGAAAGAAACCTGCCCCCAGTCATATGAAAAAATAAGAATACAAAAGCATTGCCCAAGAGTATATAAAGCATTAAGTTTTTAATAGCATATTTCCCGTATTTTCGCTCCATTTTATCTAAAAAGTTCATATAGCCTCCTTAAAAGTAATACCACAATATTATATTTTTGATGTATAATAGGATTATATCACACTCTATACTAGAGTCAAAGGGGATTGTGGCCAAATTAGAAAGGACAAGCATAATGGAGAAATACGGTGCATCGTTTAAAGAATTATCTTTTAAGAAGAAAATAAGCCATATTTGGGAATATTACAGATGGCATATAATAGGGAGTATTATTGGAATAATTGTTTTAGGAAATCTAGTTGTTACGATACTTACGCCCCAAAAGAATTATTCAGTTGATGTAGTGGTAGCAGGCAGACTTGCAAGTGATGAAACTCAGCCGCAGGTCATAGAAAAGTTTGAGAATGAGCTAGATACCAGTCTTAATATTGCATCTGTTGACTTTGCAAATATGGGACAGCTTGAAATGGTTATGATGCAAAAAATACCGCTGCTTATGAGAACTAACGAGTTAGATATACTTATCTTGTCAAAAGATGCGTACATGAATTATTTAAATCAAGGCGGTATAGACATGTTTATGCCACTTGATACAATTAAAGAACTTACTCCACTGTTGGAAGAAAAAAAAGATAGTCTTATCACTTCCGAAGATATTAAATTAGAGGAAACAGATCCTAGTGGAGAGACAAAGATTAAAAAACTTGAGGGAGAAAACCATGTTTATGGTATTACAGTTAATAAACTTAATAATATTCCTTGTATAGCGTTTACAGAAGAACTTGTTGTAGGTGTTACATCTGTGGCAAAGGACATACCAAGAACAGCAGAAATGCTGGATTATTTAGTAGAATAGAACATACCATTTGAATTAAGAGGAGACAAAAAATAATGAACTTTAACGGAATAAGCCAAATAGGCATAGTTGGTGGCGGAAGTGCAGCTTTAATGCTTGCTCTGGAAGCTGCTAAAAAGGGAATTCAAACGACCTTGCTGGATCCAGAGATCAACTGTATAGGAGCAGAAGTTGCCTCAGAGCATATTATTGCCACTATTACAAACGAAAGCATACAGAAGTTAAGTTTAAGATCAGATGCTATTATTTTTAATACAAACCTAGGTTATGAATTAGATGCAAAGCTTCATGCCCCAACCTATCCAAGTATGCAGGTAATGAATAAATTAAGTGATCAAAAAGAACTCTTACACCTTTTGGAAAAGCTGCAGATCCCAATTCCCAAAACATATTTTCTAGATAATCAGCCTGATACTTTTAAAAGAATAGAAGAGTTATCTTTTCCATTTAAGTTTGTAAAACAATACAAAAATAGTGCAGAAAGTATGGATATATTAAATGAAGAAGATGCAGCAGATTTTATTCTGGAAGTAGCTGAGGCAGAAAGTTTTATTATACAGTCCATCACCGCCTATGACAGCATTATCGCATGCTTATGTATTGTAGATAAAGAAGGAAAAATTGCATTATATGATCCACTGGAAGAAAAGTTCGAGGAAGAAGCTCTATGTGCCATTCAGGTTGCAAACCATCTTTCAAAAACGATGCTGCAAAAAATAACTAGGTATAATAGAAAGGTCTTAAAGGAACTTGGTGAGCAGGGAGCCTTTACAATCAAATATGGTTTAAAACCTAATAAAGGTATAGAACTTATAGAGATTACACCAGAAATTTCATTATCGGGTATTCTTACAACAGAGGCGTATGACATGCCTATTTATGAGCAGTATATGCACATGATTTTAGATATGAAAGTAGTACAGCCATCACTCATGCATAATGTACATGGTACCATTAAACAAAGTCACATCATGAGACCCGTTAACGTACCTTATCATATTTATAATATAGGTGTTACAAGGTTATGTCTTACATCAAATGATTAGATAGAAGAGCTCCTATTCTTTCGCTTTAGTGTGGAAGAAAGGAGCCTTTATAATGTTATGCTTACCTAGCTGACGTGCAATTTGTGCACTGTCGTTATTGTAAATAAGCGGATTAATAGGATTGATATAGCCACTACTGCCATAGAGATAAAAAGAAGCAAAGTTATAAGCTTGAGCAGCCCTTTTTTCTGTAGGATATATCCCCAGATAGATTTGTTTGCCTTTAAACCCTATACTGGCTCTAAAGCCACTTTTATCTTTACAAGTACCGCGGTATTTTTTTTCAGAAACAACTCTTTTTTGCTTAGACGGTTTGGTAATACAAGGAGATATGTCAAGTCTATCATAAATTTGGTTGTATTCAGTAAGGGTGAGATAAGGAATGACATTCTTAATGTAGTCCCTGCCTTGGTCATTTTTTAAAAGAATATCTACAGCTTTATTATAGGCTATAGCAGCTTCCAGAGAAGATGAGTAGTGTCCAATTACAACATTTTGGTTAATAAAAATTTTAGCAATATAAATGCACTCACCATTCTTTACTTTATGAACAACTCCTTTATAGGTATTAATAATTTCAAGATTTTCTCTGCGAAAATCATAGGAGTTCCCATTTTTAAATGTATAATCTATGCCACAAACACTATGGGGGGGGAGACCAAATCTAGAGAGTATGCTTTGCTGAGTAATACTGTCTTGTGTATAAATGTAATTGCCTCTTTTGCAGATTTTATAGGTAGAAAAGAATAGCAGATCCTTCATATCAAAGATTAAAACAATGTCCTTAGATAAATAATAGCAAAAGTAACTATCATGAATATAGATTGGATTTTTAATGTAAACATGACGATCTCTGAAATTACACAAGGTAATAAATTTTTTATAATCAATAGAAGTACAGGTATAATCGGCTATATCTATAGATCCTTCCATGATTTCCCGTGCTTCTTGCAAAGCATTTTCAGCAGATAAGCTTGTATCGAATAGACCTAAATAGATTTTTTTTGATTGATAGACAAAATATACTTTATAACGTGTTATATTATTTTTTAATGAAGGGTATATATATGACATGAGACACCATCCTATATTATTTAAAAAGTATGTTAGCAGCCTTATGTACAGTATTATTTATATTTTATCATGGTTTACTATGAAGATAATAGTATTACACGGCAGATAATAAAGGAATTTGCTTAAGTACATTGGCATATTGTGGAGAACTTATAATATACAGCGGCAAAAAAAAACAGTATAATAAGAAAGTATGATTATTTTTAAATATAGAACCTATATCTAAGGAGGAAAATAGAGTGAGTCAGATAGAACAAAAAACGATTAATACCATTCGTGTACTTGCAGCAGAAGCAGTACAAAAAGCCAATTCAGGTCATCCAGGGTTACCACTAGGCTCAGCACCTATGGCTTATACACTCTGGGCAAATCACATGAACCACAATCCTAAAAATCCAACATGGAAAAACAGAGACCGCTTTGTCCTTTCAGCAGGCCATGGCTCAGCCCTCATCTACTCATTACTTCATGTATTTGACTATGGACTAACAAGAGAAGATCTTCAAAGTTTCAGACAAGAAGGAAGCCTTACCCCAGGACATCCTGAGTACGGTCACACCATTGGAGTAGAAACAACAACAGGTCCCCTTGGTCAAGGGATTGCCTCAGCAGTAGGTATGGCAATGGCAGAAAGCCATCTTGCCGAGCACTTTAATAAAGAAAGCTATGATATTGTAGATCACTACACTTATGCTTTAGTTGGCGATGGCTGCCTTATGGAAGGTATCTCCTATGAAGCAGCAGGTCTTGCTGGTACACTTAAACTTGGCAAGCTTATTGTTCTTTATGATTCAAATAACATTACAATTGAGGGAGCAACAGATATTGCCTTTACTGAAAATGTAAGAGCAAGATTTGAAGCCCAAGGCTTTGAAACCTTTGTAGTAGAAGACGGCAATGATATCGATGTCATCTCTAAAGCCCTTGCAGCAGCAAAAGCTAACAAAGAAAAACCAAGCTTTATTGAAGTTAAAACAAAAATAGGCTATGGCTGTCCTAAAAAGCAAGGCAAAGCTGCGGCTCACGGTGAACCTCTAGGTGTTGATAATATTGCTGAGATGAGAACTTTCCTTGAGCATCATAATGAGGAATTCCATGTAGAAGAGGCTGTTAAGGAACACATTGCAGACTTTATCACAGAAGCTTGTGCTAAAGAAGAAGCATGGAATAAACTTTTTGCATCTTATGCCCAGGCTTATCCTGAACTTGCAAAAGAGTGGGAAGCATGGCATACAGAAGATACAATCAGCTTAGATATTTATGAGAAATATACAGATACAACTAAGAAAATGGCAACTCGTATTGCTTCTTTTGAAGTGATTAACCATATGGCAGATGTTGTGCCAAATATCATCGGTGGATCAGCAGACCTTGCCCCATCTACTAAGACTTATATGAATGGTAAGGGCGACTATAGC
>JARBTY010000320.1 GCA_029239935.1 Clostridia bacterium
GGGAGGCAATGTGGTGACCCTAGGTGGCAAACCAGATGGAAAGCCATGGAAGATAGGGATACAAGATCCACGGTCAGAAAGTGGAAAATATGTAGGTGTAGTTAATATAAAAGATAAAGCAGTTGTTACCTCTGGAGATTATGAAAGATATTTTGAGAAAGATGGGAAGAGATACCATCATATTTTAGATGCTAAAACAGGTTATCCAGCTGATGCTGGGCTTATTAGCACAACAATTATTGCAGACAAGTCGCTGGATGCGGATGCTTTATCTACGGCAACCTTTATATTAGGCCTAGAAGAAGGACTAAAGCTTGTGGAAAGTTTTGAGGATACTGAAGGCATTTTTATTACAAAAGATAAAAAGATCTATACCACTAACGGTATCAAAGATAGTTTTTCTTTTAAAGATGAGACAGGAGCATATGAGTACATACAATAAAACGAAGCAGGCAAATCTATAAGCAGAAAGGGAGAACTTGATTGTTAGGAATTATTTTCATAGGTTTTACAACATTAGCACTTATCATTTTTGCTTTTTTGGAGAAGGGCTTTTCAAAGCTGCATATTCAAAGAAGAGTATTTCAAGTCATATTTATGCTGATTGTAATAGCAGCAACGATCAATACTTATTGGCTTAGACAAGGAAAAGGGTTGACGTGGCTGCAAGATTCTATTTTTACATATGTGTGTCCTATCGGCGGGGTCATATCAAGTTTTAAATATATGACTTCACAGGTGACGCTTGCTGAAAGACTGCACAATCCAGCATCCATCATTATAGGTTCAATGTTGGTTGTGACACTTGTTTTTGGACCAGTTTTTTGCGGCTGGTTATGTCCATTTGGAGCATTACAAGAGTTCTTAGCCTCAGTTTTTAAAAAAATTAATAAAAAATATTATGGAAAAATAATAGGGGAACGGGCAGATAATATTCTGAAAAACCTAAGATATATAACTTTAGGAGGGGCTGTTATTTTAGTGGCAGTATCACAGATTGTACTGCTGGAGAGTATCAATCCATATCGCGCCTTTTTAAACTTATTTATTAATGTTTACTCAGTTACGGGCTTAACAGTACTTGGCGTAGTGGTTATTTTGTCAGCCATAGTTGAGCGTCCTTGGTGCAGATATTTATGTCCCTATGGGATGCTACTTGGTATATTTAATACGGTAAAATTATTTGCAGTAAGAAGAAATGCAGACACATGTGTGAACTGTAAGAGATGTGATAAAGCATGCCCTATGAGTATCAAAGTATCAGATAAAACTGCAGTGAGACAGCATTCTTGTATTTCTTGTATGGAATGTACCTCTAGCGGCGCATGTCCTAAAAAAAGTACTGTAGATATAAGTTTAACAAGATTTAACCATTTCAAAATGAATAGGGGGATGATTGGAGGCATAAGTGGGTTTTTAATAACCCTGTTAGTAGTCACCAGTATTCTTAGTACACGGCCTATCCGCTCCAAAGAAATAACTGCCGAAGCGGTGTTTAGTACAAAAGAAGAGTATACTTATGTAGCAGAAGATACTTATGCAGTAATAGAAAACACTGCAACAGTAGAAAACAATGCGACAGAATCAGAAACTACAGCGAGTGAGGAGACAGCAGAGCAACCTGATGAAGAGCCAGAAAATCCGAGTGATGATAGTGGAGTACAGTTAGAACGGGATGAAGGGACCGACAAGGGTGTAGCAGCAATAAAAGAAGAGAAAGCAGCTGTCACTGAATCTACAGTAACACAATCTGAAAAGGTAGATCAGGAGATAAATGATAAGTCAAAAAATCAGTTAGCCACCGAGCCAACTGAGAAATCAGCCAATCAGGCAGCAAATAAGCCAATAGAGAAAACAGCAGACAAGGAAACGACTAAGGTGGTAGCAGATCAACCAGCTGAAAAACCAGTAGAGAAGCCACTTGAAAAACCAAAAGAAGAACCAAAAGAAGAGCCAAAAGAACAACCAAAGATGTATAAAGATGGCACATATACAGCTGGAGCCAGCGGATACTCTCCGGTTATGCAGGTTGAAGTAACACTAGCAAATGATAAAATTACAGGCATCAGAATACTTCAGCACAATGAAACTCCAGGATTTTATGAAAGAGTATTTAATACGATTCCGGCAGCTATTATAAGTAGCCAATCAGCTAATGTGGATGTCGTATCAGGGGCTTCGCTTACCTCAAATGCTATCATAACAGCTATTAAAAATGCACTGGCACAAGCTAAACTATAATCAATAACACTTTAATAGTATAATAAGAGCTTATCAAAGGGTAAGATTTATTATACTATTATTTTTTTATCTTGATGATAATTTCAAAAGAAGAAAAGAATCAGGAGATATTTGTAAATTTTTATGGTAATATAATATGGAGAGTAAAAAACAATTCAACTGATAGAATATTAAAAATATTTAATATAAAACATAAATATAAAATATAGGAGTGTAGAGTATGATTACTATTAAACGTGTCTAGGTATCTTTTCAGTAGGAAGCCTCAGTAAAGTCAATGAAAATGCAAAGATTATTTCCAGTGAAGTTATCCCTCAGCTGAACTATGGGCATACGCTTAATTTTGAAGCAGCTACTTTTAGGTCCCTCGAATACCAACATATTGGAGCACAAAGTAGTGAGGATATGAAGGCCTTGCAGCAGGAACTGGCAGATCTTAAAGAGTCCATTGGGCTTCATATTAGTGAGCAGAAAGTTCTAAATGATAATGAAGATATTCAAATGTTTGAAGCAGAGTGGAAGAACTATTTAGATGTACATAACCAAATGATTGCATGGAGTAATATGCTTAAGACAAAAGAGGCTATGGACTTTATGGCAAGTGATGGGAAAGAGGCCTATGATAATATGGCAAAGTCTCTTCAGACTCTTGTGAAAAATAATGAGGAGGCAGCAAGGCAAGTCAGCCTTGCTGGAGATGAGACGTATAATAATGCAAAAAAATTATTAATCATAGCAGCCATAGCAGCACTTATTGTGGGGACTTTAATGTCTATTGCTAATATTGCATCTATTATTAAGCCTATTGATATCTTAAAGAAAAGACTCCAACAATTAGCTCAAAATGGAGGAGACCTGACACAGACCATTCAAATAAAATCAAAAGATGAAATAGGCGAATTAGCCTTGGCAGTTAATCAATTTATAGGGAACATAAGGGAGATTATTTTGGAGGTAAACCTCTGTGCCAATGGGGTATCGGATAGTGCTAAAAGTGTAGCCAGTTATTTAACCCTCCTAAATAATCATATTAATGATTCATCAGCTACTGTTGAAGAGTTAGCAGCAGGTATGGAAGAGACATCAGCTTCCACAGAGGAAGTTAATGCCTCTTCTGTCGAAATTGAAACAGCTATTTTTGCGATGAGTAAAAAAGCTGAAGGAGGAGCCACAGCGGCTGGAGAAATCAACAAACGGGCCAACAAACTTAAGCAAAGTGCTGTTTCTTCCCAAGAGGCGGCGGTGCAGATTTATGAAAAAGCTAAGGATAAATTGGAGACAGCTCTAGAGCAGGCAAAAGCTATTAGTGAAATCAGCCTGCTTTCGGATACAATACTTGAGATTTCGGGGCAGACCAATCTACTGGCTTTAAATGCAGCGATAGAAGCAGCAAGAGCAGGAGAGGCAGGACGGGGCTTTGCCGTTGTTGCAGATGAAATCAGAAAGCTAGCAGAGCACTCTCAAAATACAATCAATAAAATTCAAAGTGTAACAGCAGAGGTAGTAGACTCCGTAAAAAACTTGGCAGATAGTTCAAAGTCGGTGATGAGCTTTATAGATACGACAGTAACTAAGGATTATGAGGAACAGGTAAAAACTGGAGAGGCGTATGGAGAAGATGCTGTATATGTAGATAACCTTGTTAGCGGCTTCAGCGCTACATCACAGGAGCTCACAGCTACAATTCAAGAAGTTATTAAGGCCATTAATGATATTACCATTACGATGAATGAAGGGGCAAAAGGTACTCAAAATATTGCAGAAAAGATAACAGAGATTGTTGTACTTACAGAAGATATCAATCAGCAGATGGCAATCAGTACGCAAAATGCAGAGCTCTTGAAAAGATCGGTAGATAAGTTTACCGTACAGTAGTAGCTGCTTTTAGGTACAAAAATATATCGCAAAAGATGAGGGGAATAAGCATGTTAGGAACCATTGTTAATACCATTGCTATTGCAGCAGGAAGTCTGCTGGGATTATTGATAAAGGGAGGTATTCCCAAACGTTTTAATGAAATCATTATGAAGGCATTAGGGCTCAGTGTCTTCTATATAGGTCTCTCAGGAAGTCTAAAAAGTACAGATACACTCTTATTAATTTTGTCGCTGATTATTGGTGCTCTCATTGGCGAACTGGCTGATATAGATAAATGGTTAAGTAATCTAGGACAAACCATAGAAAATAGATTTAAAAAACTTGGCAAGGGTGGAAGCATAGCAGAAGGTTTTGTATCTGCAAGTCTGCTGTTTTGCATAGGGTCTATGGCTATTGTAGGTTCCATTCAAAGTGGACTAGAGGGCAATCATACGATGCTGTTTATCAAATCCATGCTGGACGGTATCACCTCTATTATTTATGCCTCTTCTATGGGGATAGGAGTTATCTTTTCGGCGGTTGCTGTATTTATTTATCAAGGGGCCATTACCCTTGCGTCTGGATTTTTGGGGAATATACTGCAGGAAGCTCAGATTGCCAATATAACGGGGATAGGCAGTATTCTTATTATGGCATTAGGACTCAACCTGCTGGAGATTACAAAAATAAAGGTAGCTAATTTTTTACCTGCTATTTTTATCCCTATGATTTATTATATTGTACTCAGCTTCATTTAATCTTTGATGCATACTGTGGTTATAAAAGGGCAACTATAATCAATTCAATTAGCCATGACATAAAATAGGCATAATTGGCACATAAATAATAAGGACATTATTTATGACAGCAAGGAGACATGTAAATGAAGCAAACGATTAAAAGAGGTATTTATGGATTGATTATAGCGGGTGTTTTAGCTGCAAACAGTTTTTCAGTGTGTGCCAAAGAAGGCTTTACAGTATGTATAGACCCAGGGCATCAGGCCAAGGGAGATCCAAGAGGAGAGCCCATTGCACCAGGTTCTGCCAATAAGAAGGCGAGAGTATCTTCGGGAACCAGCGGGGTAGGGACCAAAAAGGCAGAATATCAGGTGAATCTGGAAGC
>JARBTY010000071.1 GCA_029239935.1 Clostridia bacterium
TGAAACAGAAGTAAAAGATACTATACCAAATGGACTTACTTTGGAAGAAGATAGTATTCGATTAGATGGAACACCAATATCTATCGATAACACTAATGGTCCGCTAAAGTATAACAGTGTATCAGGCAGCAGTGGAGGAATCTTATCCTATGTTTTTACGCAAACATTTAATAAGCCTTATATCTTAACTTATTCTACAAAGGTGACAGATGCAGAGGCGTATACGTCCAATGACCCTAAAACTTATACGAATAGGGTGCAGCTAATTGGAGTGGATATTCCAAACAATGCATCTGCAGAGATAGGTGTAAAAGCAGATACAAATATATTAAAAAAATCCGGTATAGGTAACAATACTTCTACCCATGAGATGGAATGGCAGGTTACAGTTAATGAAAACCAAGTGATCATTGGCAATCCGCTAATAGAAGATACCTTGCCAGGAGGACTTCAATACATAGAAAACTCGTTTAGAGTAGATGGCAGTACAACTACTGAGGGGTTTGCGTATGATAGCAGTACCAATAAATTCACCTATAACTTCACGGGGCTTACAGATGGCAACAATGAAATTAACAAGAAATATACTTTAACTTATAAGACGAAAGTTTTGAATAATACCGTATATGCGGTAAATGGCAATAAAGGATTTGAAAACAAAGCAGAATTAACCGGAAATGGGATTATAAAAACAACTGTAAAGGCAAACAAGTCTTATACCAGCAAAGTAATAACTAAGGCAGGAAAAGGTTATGACTATAGCAATAGAATCGCTGATTGGGAGATAGTTGTTAATGATAATCAAATGGAGATGAAAAAGGCTTATATTGAGGATAGTATTCCTGAGGGACAAATTTTGGTGACAGATTCTGTTAGTATAAATGGCAATGCTGCTATAAAAGCTGAAAACTCCAATGGTGAAGGTTATTATTATGATGAAGCAACTAATAAATTAAGGTATAATTTTTCAGATAGTATTCAGGCTAAACAAATCATACGGTTTCAGACTGAGGTGACGGATCTTTCGATTTTCAAAGAAAATGGTGATAAAACCTTAACAAATAAAGTCAAATTGTATGGGGAGGATATCCCCGCTAGCAATACTGAGGCTACAGCCACGCAGACTATTAAAAGTGTGATAGTCAGTAAGGAAGGACGCTATGAAAAAGGAGATTCTTTCATCGACTGGGAAGTTGTGATTAATAAAAATGAATTACCTATCACAAATCCTGTGCTAAGGGATGTATTACAGGAAGGACTTGAACTTGACACGGCAACAGTACAGCTCTTTGAACTCGTTATAGGGAAAGATGGAAAATATACTGTGAGTGATGAAGTCCCATTAACCTCAGAACATATTCAGTATACATCTGCGTCTAGAGAATTTAAATTCTACTTTAATGAAGATATTACAAAGGCGTATCTTCTTAAGTTTCAGACAGATATAGCCAGTACGCATAATAATGCCACCTTTAGAAATTCTATAGATTTTACTGGAAGTCATGGAGACGAAGAAAATAGTAGTGGGGATATTAAAGTTGCTGTGTATACTTCTGGAGGAGAAGCATCTGCTAAAAACGGTAATGTTACGATAATGAAAGAAGATGGGGATACAGGGGATAAACTTTCAGGCGCTGAATTCGAAATTATTGATAGATTGGGAATCAAGCTTGGAGACAGTAAAGTAACAAATAATGAAGGAAAACTCATTTTTGATAAGCTGAAATTTGGCATTCCATACACTGTTAAAGAGGTTAAAGCTCCCGAAGGATATTACATTAAAGAAGATGGAATCCGTACGCTCATACTTTCAAATGAAAACAAAGCTATCACTTATACAGCTGAAAATTTCAAGATAAAGGGAAGTATTATCTTTAAAAAAATAGACGAACAGGGCAGCCCTATACAAGGGGCAGTATTCGAGTTATTTAAAGAAGGAGAGCTTAATAGAGTTATACAAACTATAACAAGTAGTGAACAAGGAGTTGTGAGTTTTGAAAAAGTTCCTTATGGACGATACATTATAAAAGAGAAAAAACCAGCTCAAGGTTATTTGGCAGCCAGTACCCAACTGAAGGCAGCAGTTACTAAACATGATGAAGAAGTATATGCTGCGCCAGAGGGAAATAGCGACACACTATTTGCTTTAGAAAATGTAAGCATTAAAGGTACCTTAAATGTTATCAAAGTGGATGAGGCTAATGAAAATATTAAATTATCAGGAGCAGTATTTAAACTATTTAAAGTGAAAGGTTCCGATGAAAGCTATATTACAGAGCTTACAACAGCAAATAATGGGCAAGTAGAACTACCTAATCTGGCTTACGGAGACTATATTCTTCGTGAGATACAGGCCCCTAAAGGATATTATATCAATACAGAAGACCATAGTTTTTCAATTGCTGAAGCAGATACAACAATTCTGGTCACAATTAAGGATAAGAGAATCCCTATAGGGAGTTTGGTTATTAATAAGCTGGATGCATGGTATGGAACGCCTCTTGAAGGAGTCAAGTTTGAGATTTATAATCAAGTGGGCGAGCGTATCAAGACTGAAAGTACTGATAATAAAGGGAGAATAGAAATAAAAGGTCTTTTAGTAGGAACGTATACTGTTAAAGAAATCGACACACCAACAGGTTATCATACAGTTAATATAGAAAAAACAGCAGAGGTTAAATTAGATGTCAGCACAGAGCTAACGATTGAAAATCATCCTCTTCGTACGTTAGTCATTAAAAAGACAGCTAAAAATAATCCGAGTAAAGTCTTGGAGGGAGCAGTATTTGAGATAAGTAAGTCAGATGCAACGATGACTAAGGAAATCAGTACAGATACAAAGGGGTTGGCAGAATCTAGGGATTTGAGTTTTGGGATATATCATATTAAAGAAGTCAAAGCGCCAGTAGGATATCAGCTTCTAAAGGAACCATTAGTTATTACTATTGATGAGGCGACTCCACCTATTTACCAGATAGAAATTGAAAATTTACAAGCCTCTAGTGGAGGAGGTGGCGGTGGTACTACACCAACCACACCAGAAGAACCAATAGAGCCAGAACAACCAATAGCACCAGAACAACCAACTCCACCTATAATAGAAGAAAAGACACCAGAAGAAACACCTGTAGAAGGTACTATAGAAGGGCCAGAAGACAGTAAGGCAGAAGTGGGTGAGAAGCCTGCCCATGGGACAGTTACAATAGACGAGAATGGTAAGTGGACGTATACACCAGAACCAGGATTCATAGGCAAGGATAAGTTTACAATTAAGATAATTCATGACGATGGGACAGAGGAAGAACTACTGATTGAAATAGATGTAGAGGAGATTCCATTAGGAACTATAAACTTATCTAAAGAAGATGAACCGACAGAGAAACTTCCCAAAACAGGAGAAGGACGTTCATTTGGCATTCAGTTCCTAGGGCTAGTTCTTATAGGCGCTGGATGGGGTATTAAAAGGAAAAGGGCTAAAGTGCAAAACATATAATATCAAAAACAGAATATTTTTTTAAAAAAGAGTAATAAGTTTCTGGTTGTTAAATCCAGAAGCTTATTACTTTATTAAAATAAATTATTAGGAGTAGATTTTAGTCTTTAAGGAGTTATTATGTTACGTCACAAAATGATTAAAGATGTAGGGCCACTAGTGCTTATTATTATAGGTATTTTACTTATTATTTATCCCATTGCTAAAGGGGTTTATCATGATGCCAGGCAGAAAACGATTTTAGAGAGCTATCTTAACAGTATGGCTAATGTAGAGAATATAACTATAGATAGTGAAGAAGAAACGATTAGGACTCAAGAGGAAGATGATTTAGAACCTGGTATAAAGGATGAAGGTGAGAGGCCAGTAGAAGCTCAGAATGAGGGAGAAGAGGGGAAACAAGAAATAGATCTTAGTGAAAAGTGGCCAGTAGAATCAATTTTAGAAATCCCAAAAATTGATTTGATGATGCCCGTTTTGACAGGAGCAACTAAGGAACATTTAAATATCTCGGCAGCAAGTATAGAGTATACAGGCAAACCTTGGGATGGAGGAAATTATGCTGTGGCAGGGCACAGTAGTCAAAGACAGGGTAAACATTTTGGGAGACTTACGGAGCTTGGGACTGGAGATGAAATTTTAGTAAGAGATAAGAAAAACCACCAATATAAATATCAAATTTTTGATGTGAAGGTGGTCAAAGAAACAGATATGACAGTTCTTGAAAGTACAGAACAAAAGGAATTAACCTTAATCACCTGTTACCCTGTATATATTCAAAATCCGCCAACAAGATTAATTATCAAAGCAAGACAAATTAACTAAAAGCAATAAATAGGTCTTATATATTTGTGTAAATAGATAATAATTGAATTTAGCATAAAATAGTGTTACTATAAAAACAAATCAAAAATAATTTTTATCTGGTGCTTTCCACCGATAAAGGCAAATCTAGTGAAAACTGGAGACGCAAAACTAAAGGGCCTTCCTTAGCAATAAGATGGCAGCCAGTTACCGAAAGGGGAGTTTTTTATGTACAAATTTTATAGAAAAAGTTTAATAATCGTTATTATTTTATTATTTAATAGTACAGCAATTTTTGGAAGTACATTAGAGACCACTATAGATCAAAGTCAATTAGCAAACGGTTTGATAAGCGTTCGTTATAATTCGCAAAAAGGTACTCAAACAAAAGTAATGATCAGTAAAGATAATACTAAATATACTTATGATATAGGTATAAACAATAATTTTCCATTACAGTTTGGGGATGGGATCTATACGGTTTCGGTTTTAGAAAATGTTAAAGATAATAAATATAAAGTTATAGAGCAAAAAAAAGTTGTTTATAAAGCTGATCAGCCAAACCGGGTTTTTTTGCAGTCTATTCAAATGATTAACTGGAGCTCTGAGATAGAAGCGGCTAACAAAGCAAAACAACTTACTCAAAAAGCTAAAAATGATCAAGAAAAAATTGCAGCAATTTACCAGTATATTGTTCAAAATGTAAAATACGATACGGATAAAGCAAGTCAGGTTAAGTCAGGTTATATACCCTCTATAGACAACACTTTAAAATCTTTAAAAGGCATATGTTATGACTATTCAGCGCTATTCGCAGCGATGCTAAGAAGTTTAGATATACCAGCAAAACTAGTAATGGGACATAAAAATGATATTCCAACATACCATGCTTGGAATCAGATTTATTTAAAGGATACAAAAGAATGGATAACTATCGATACAACTTATGATGCTGCTTTTGTAAAATCAAAATTAGCTTATAAAATGGTTAAAGATAGTAATGATTATACAGTGGAAAAAGAATATTAGAAACTAGAAAAACTCCTTATAGTAGAATTCAACATATTATAATTTTACTATAAGGAGTTTTTGGCACGGTTTAATAATCACGGGGAAAGCTTTCATTTTACAATACGAAAATGCTTGATACAAATAGGCCAGCAGAAAGGGAGAAATCCAACATGAAAACAAAAAATCTGTTTACAGCCCATTTGTTTTTATCAGCATGCTTGCGGGCAACCAACAAAAGCAAAAGCAGCAAAGAGCAAAACGTTATTAAATCTACACATATTGTAGCACAAATAATCCAGCATAATAATAGTTAAGATATTTTGTACAGATTTTAAAAAGGCAGAGCATATATAGTTGTAAAATCTTTTGTAATTATGTATAATGGATTAGAAAAAGCATTTTTAAACGGGGCATTAGCGCAGTTGGGAGCGCACCACACTGGCAGTGTGGGGGTCAGGGGTTCAAGTCCCCTATGCTCCATTAATGGGATATAAAGTAAAAGGATTTGAACCGATGAGGTCCAAGTCCTTTTACTTTTTTTGGTTAGTGTGATATCCCAGATACTGAGTATTGGTATGATTCACATTAGAACTCTACGGAGCGTTTATTGAAATTTAATTCATATGTGAGTATTCTAAATATAGGGAGGTGAGCAGCGTGGATTGCAATAAAGTTGGAAAGCTCATATTGGGATTACGTAAAGAAAAAGGCATGACTCAGAAGCAACTTGCCGAAGCAATAAATATTAGTGATAAAGCAATTTCAAAATGGGAGCGAGGCCTAGGTTGCCCGGATGTATCTTTACTTCAAGAGCTCTCAGAAGTATTAGGTGTAAACATTGAGAAGATATTATTAGGCAATTTGGAACCTAATGACACAGATGGAGGAAATATGAGAAGAATTAAGTTTTATGTATGCCCAAACTGCGAAAACATGCTGACTGCTACAGGAGAAGCACAAGTTTCTTGCTGTGGACGCAAACTTGTACCGCTTATCCCAAAGCCGGCTGATGATATACACAAAATAGTTGTGGAGGAAGTAGAGGATGATTTTTATGTTACCTTTAGGCATGAAATGAGCAAGAAGCATTATCTTAGTTTTATAGCGTACGTTTTTGGAGATAGAGTACTTTTAATTAAGTTATATCCAGAGCAAAGCGGGGAAGTGCGGTTTCCAAAAATGTATGGTAAGAAAATTTATTTTTACTGTAGTCAGCATGGATTGTGGGTGAGCGAATAATGCATAATCAAGCGCAATTCCATTCTATTGATATGCAGACATGGCCAATGGCGCAGTCGTTTTATTATTATACGCAAATGGCGCCTACTACTTATACTATCACTATAACGATGGATATCACTATTTTAAGGAGAACGTTGAAAAGTAAAGGTTATAAATTCTTCCCGGCATATCTTTATTTGGTAACTAGAGCAATTGGAAAGCAACAGCAACTGCGCATAGGCAATCAAAATGATAGTATTGGATATTGGGATAATCTTACGCCTGCTTATCCACAATTTCATGAGGACGATAAGACAACATCTTTACTTTGGACAGAATACGATGAGGATTTCGAGGTATTTTATAAACACTATATTGAAGATATAACACAACACGGTAATAGTCATGGAATCTTATCATCAAAAGGATTACCATCCGCTAATGTCTATATCATATCGTGTATTCCATGGTTTAGTTTCAACAGTTTCTCGCTTCATAATCACGGGATAAAGGACTATTATTTTCCAAGTTTTGAAGCTGGTGGTTTTACAGAGACTCAAGATAAAATTACAATGCCCCTTTCCATTACAGTTCATCATGCAACGACAGACGGTTACCACTTAAAAGTATTTTTTGAGGAATTACAATGGACGATGGATCATCCAAATGAATGGATGTAAAACCTTGATTTTAAGTTTTTATAATACAGTCTTTGGAGTTAACTTTTAATGTATCAGGTTCAAGAATAAATTCCAACACATATTTTCTGATTCGAGCGGCCGTTTCTCTGTCTCCGGCAAAGCTTCTAAAAATTTTGTAGGGCCTCAGTAAGTTTGGAAAATCGGTAAAGGTAAAATGCGAAGAATCCTTTATTTGAATCCATAGGCTTTCATTAGTTGAATGGCTTAAAAGCGTATTGATTTTTTTACAGTAATCCTGCCCAATGGCTTTTAATGGTTCATGGAAGTCTTCTTCATCGATCCATTCTTTTTTGAATAGGTGGTCCTGGCTGAGGTGTAGCTGTTTGATATTTATCCCCGTTTGAATGGCAGGATTCATTAATGTGCCATCTAGGTTTATGAATTTGTTGAACTTTATGCTTTCGAGACTGGCTATCAAATTGGCAGCCAGTCCCCCTCCCAACGAGTGAGCTATTAGAATCACTTCTTTATTCACGAATAAATCAGGATAATCATCTTTTAATCTGGTTAGAACGCTCTTTAGTTCATCATTTAAGGCAGGGGCGATTTTAACCTCCATTTCTGTTAAGAACGGAAGCATTTCTTCGGCCCTTTTTGGATTAAGAATGCTTTCCTTTGCATAGTCAATATGGTAGGAAATCCTTATCAAATCACAGCAGTTTTGCAACAGTATACCATGCAAAATGGAATTATCTTCTGATATGCTGCCTGAACCATGAATATAAATCACGGTTCTTTGCCCACGAAAATGGATTGTATCAGATTCAGATATTTTATAAGACAAGCGATATTTTTTCAGAGGTCGGAGTAAAAATGTAGGTATAGGCAGGAGCTGTTTTAAAGCAACTAAATTTTCTAAATATGGATAATCGGCATTGCGAATATTTTCATTTGATTGAAAAGCCAAATCGACTCTTTCTAAGAATTTATAATCTGTAAATTTCAATCTCCTGTTAACTATTTTGAATTGTGACTCTACCTGAAAGCCATCCACAGACTTTGCAAAAAGTATTCCCATATTATTTTCCTCCATTTATCTAATGACAGGCTATACGATTATCAATTTTGACAATAGTATAGCCTGTTGCTGACCGATAATCAAGGATATCTATTTTTCAGCCCAGCTTTCAGAGATTTTCACATCTACTTGAGTTGGAACTAATGGTAAGATTGAATTAGCAGCCTCCTCCATTGTAGCTTTTAGTAAAGCTGCGACAGAGGGGGCTGTTGCTGTAGGGCATTCAAGCAGAATTTCATCATGTACGATGCCTATAATATGGGCATCCATACTCATTATCAGTTCAATTAAGAGGCCTAATGCCTTTTTGACAATATCAGCAGCGGAGCCCTGTACAGGAGTATTACAATATTCAGGCAAGCCAGTCCGGCCATAATACATAAATTTTCTGCCAGTTAATGTCCGGCCTTCTTTTGGGGGATGCGCTTTAAGAGACTGATGCCAAAGATGAATGCCAGTATAGGCTTTAAAAAAGCGTTCACGAAAGGCACTAGCCTGCTGGGGCGTCATATCCGCCCCATAATTTTGCTGTGCATACTGCTGAAGGCCTACGGCGCCCATGCCAAATATTAAACCGAAATTAACTGCTTTGGCAGCTTGACGCTCCTGTTTGCTGACTTGCTCCATAGGTTTATTCAAAACCAATGAGGCGGTTAAAAGATGTAAATCCTCTCCCTTTTGATAAGCTGAAATCATCCTGGCATCTCCAGAAATCTGAGCAGCCACCCGCAGCTCGATTTGAGAATAATCTGCTATAATCAATCTGCGGTCCGGAGGTGCATCAAAGCATTCTCTAAAGGCTGTATCACGGGGAATCTGCTGGATATTTGGATTCCAGCAGCTCATCCTTCCGCTCCAGGCACTGATTTGCCCATAGTGGGGGTGGAGACGACCAGTTACAGGAGAAATCAGTGCAGGGAAAGGGTGTAAAAATGCAGAAATTGATTTTGAAGCTTTACGATAAGCCAATAAAGCCTTTACCAAAGGATGTTTGCGGTAAGGATAGAGGTCTTGTTTGGAGGTTGCGGTGACAGCAATGGATTGACCATGCAGCAAGTCTAAAACAAATGGATTACTGTCAAAGTTCTGGTTCAGAACAAGATCTTCCCCCCAGAGTGTCATCTGTAGCAGCGGCTTACCGCTGTACTCATGCAGCACTTTGAGAGACTCATTTCGCTCATCTGTTGTCTTTTCGTAAAGCTTCAGCCATTTTTGCCTGTTAAGAGAAATACCGCTGTATTCCATGTTGGCAATAGCTTTTACACAGCGAAACTCAATCACAGCTATTTGGGTCAGCTTATTGTCAAGTAGTTGCTGAATCATTACCTTCCGTAGTCTCAGCAGTATTTCCGCATCCCTAGCAGCGTATCTAATCTGAGACTCTATTAAGTCTGCACTCCAATCACTCGTTTGTTCTTTTTTATCCAGTTCTTCATTTAAATAATACTTTGCGAGTAATTCTAGATTGGCCCGAACTGGTCCTCCTGAACTGCGAAGAAGCTGGGCAGCAAGCATCGTATCAAAAATCGACTGTGGGTAAATACCCAGTGCTATAAAAAACTGAAGATCAAATTTTGCATTCTGAAAGACCTTTACTGCTGCGTTTGACAGAATACTTTTTAAAGTCTCTAAGCCATCCGGAAGAAATGAAAAACAATCTATAACCAGTACAGGAAGATCTTCCGCAGCTAATTGAATCAGGCGTATCTTGTGTATGTGCGGGTCAAGCCCAGTCGTTTCAGTATCAACAGAGATCACTTTAGCGGCTGTCAGCTTTTCGATATAAGGAATGAAATCATCCAGATGGAGTATGAGTTTTATTTTCATTTTATCGCCTTTCAAATAAAGAGTGGGATAGGTGCTATCTATTAAAAATTTAATAAGTCATTATACCAAAAAACTTTGTACAAGTATATCAAAACAAGATTAAAAGATTTCATTGACTTAAAGTGAACATTAAGGGGTACAATTTTATATAGGTGTAAGCAACACTGATATAAAAGACGAGGAGATGTGACGATGATGAGAACAATAAAACTTGGTAAATCAGACCTGCAGGTACCGGCGATAGCTGTAGGGTGCATGCGAATCAATGATTTAAGTAAAAAGGATGCAGAAAGTTTTGTACAGACAGCCCTAGACAATGGAGCCAACTTTTTTGACCATGCAGATATCTATGGCAAGGGTGTGTGTGAAGAGATTTTTGCTGAGGCTATTCATATGAATAGCAGTGTTCGTGAGAAAATCATTTTACAATCCAAATGTGGTATTGTGCCAGGACGTATGTTTGACTTTTCAAAAAAACATATTTTAGCATCTGTAGATGGGATTTTGAAGCGCTTAAAAACAGATTACTTAGACGTATTGCTCTTGCACCGTCCGGATGCACTGGTAGAACCAGAGGAAGTCGCTCAGGCTTTCGATGAGCTTGAAAGCAGTCAAAAAGTCCGCCATTTTGGGATCTCAAATCAAAATCCTATGCAGATTCAGCTGCTTCAAAAGTTTGTTAAGCAGCCGTTGGTAGCCAACCAGCTGCAACTAAGTATCACCAATGCGACGATGATTTCAGCAGGTATCAATGTGAATATGATGAGTGAATCAGCAGTTAACCGTGATGGCAGTATACTGGATTTTTGCCGACTTAATGATATCACTGTGCAGCCATGGTCACCTTTTCAATATGGCTTTTTTGAAGGTGTGTTTTTAGATAATGCAAAATTTCCTGAATTAAACACCAAGATAGATGAATTAGCTGCTAAATATGAGGTGGCAAATACCACTATTGCCATGGCATGGCTTCTGCGTCATCCAGCACATATGCAGCCTGTCACGGGCACGATGAATGAAGGCCGCTTAAAGGATTGCATCAAGGCTGCTGATATTGACTTAACCCGTGAAGAATGGTACGAGATATACCTTGCTGCTGGCAATATCCTTCCCTAACTAAAATAAGTTATGAACATTAGTCAGCACCCTTTTAGACACAAGATGTTTATGATAGAATAGAGCAAAAATGAATGGGGATGGGACAATGTTTAGAAACAAAGCAGGGCAAATAAGATCAGGATGGAAGATCTTGATAGTAATGGTTGTTATATTTGCCATGCTGCAAGCCTCTTTTTTAATTTTTGACAGACTTGCGACGTTTTATATAAGGGCAACAGCTTTTGGTAGTCAGGAGATCATGGCTGAAAAGCGGAGTGAGATATATGACCTATGGTTCATTCCCTTATTTATAGTGCAGGAAATCATCATGATTGCAGTACCTATCTTTATGTGGAAGGTGATTGGCAAGCGCTCTCTAGCGGATATGGGGCTAAGCTCTATTAAAAAGCATGAGAAAGAACTTGGCATGGGGCTAATGCTAGGGATTGTATCTATCACCCTAGTATTTGTAATACTTGTCTCTACTGGAAATGCGAGGGTGACTTCATGGAAGCCTACCTTTTCAGTTGACACGATATCCTATTTAGTTTTATTTATTATGGTTGGTATTGCAGAAGAAGTTTTGGGAAGAGGCTATATGATGTCTGTACTTCGGCAGACCAAAAGTATGCCTGTAATAGTAAGTGTGTCTGGCGCCATATTTTCATTGATACATATGGGGAATTCTGGATTCGCTATGATTCCTTTTATCAATATCTTTTTAGTGGGCATGTTGTTTGCTTATATGTATCTTAAGTCAGGCAACATATGGATGCCCATCGGGTATCATATTACATGGAATTATTTCCAAGGCAATGTTTATGGTTTTTTGGTCAGCGGCCTTGAGACCCAAGGGATTATTACGACCGAACTTAGTAAGCATAATATCATTAATGGGGGAGACTTCGGTCCAGAGGGAGGTTTGGCAGTAACAGCTATCATTCTTATGGGATTTATATTCGTAAAAGGGTATTACCAAAAGAAAAGTTTTCATTTCTTAGAAATGGAATAAAGAGTAAATCAAAACAACTGCGATATAAAGTTTAATGAAAACACCAATAAAGGGGCCGTCACATTAAGAATAAATACTACAATAAATTGTATGTAAATTTCTTAATGCGACAGCCCCTTGTTAGGTCACTTACTAGAGTTGATGGATAGCAGTTTCGAGCTGGGTAAAGGCCTTTTCAAGAATGAATTTGGGGCAGGCAATATTGATGCGCTGAAAGCCTTCACCACCTGAGCCGAACATCTCTCCTGCATCAAGCCAGAGGTTGGCTTTGTTTACGATAAGGTCCTCTAGCTGCTGGCTAGTTAGACCTAGTGCTTTAAAGTCAAGCCATACAAGATAGGTTCCTTCAGGCTCTATCAGTTTTATCTGAGGCAGCTTATCAGAA
>JARBTY010000072.1 GCA_029239935.1 Clostridia bacterium
ATGGCACCATTTTCACCTAATGAGATAAGCACATTTTGCGCACCAAGCTCTTGGAGTTTTTTACCATAAATGATAAGGTCTTCTTCGTTGTTTAATTCTACACCAAAAGTTTCAGCTAGTTCGAAGCGGTTTGGTTTGATTAAAAAAGGCTTATATTTAAGGACATTTAAAAGCAGCTCTTTGGTAGTATCAACGACAATTTTAATCTTTTTGTCAGCTAATAGCTTCATAATATTTTTATAAATATCCGTTGGCACGCCGCATGGGATAATGCCTGCCAGAACCAGAAAATCACCATCTTGCAAAGGCGCAAGCTTATCGTAGAGTTCTCTTAAATCCTGTGGGGTAATCTGAGGACCAACACCGTTGATTTCTGTTTCATTAGTCTCCTTTAACTTAACGTTAATGCGAGAGTTGCCGCGGTCCAGCATGATGAAGTCACTGGTTAATCCGTAATGATGAGAGAGGCGCTGTATTTCATTGCCTGTAAATCCAGCGATAAAACCTAAAGCTTTGTTTGGGATATTGAGATGGTTGAGAACAATGGAAACATTGATACCTTTACCACCAGGATAAACTTCTTCTTTAATGCTTCTATTCATTGTATTTATTTTTAGGCAATTTAGATGCATGATATAGTCTAAAGAAGGGTTGAGCGTAACTGTGTAGATCATTTTTGACCTCCTTGTAAAAATTGATTTAAATAAGTAACTTGGAAAGTTATTATTATAGTTCCCATTATATAAAATTCTATAGCTTTATGCAAAGTAATTAGATATTGACTTTTGATATAAAAAATAATAAAATTAAAAATGGAAACGGTACCGAAAAGGTTACCAGAAAACTGCAACAATAAAACAACAATAAAGAGGGTGCTTTGATGAGTAGAGCGAGCGGCATATTAATGCATATTTCTTCTTTGCCAGAGGAGTATGGGATAGGGACCTTTGGAGAAGAAGCTTATAGATTTGCGGACTTTTTAAAAGCCTCTGGGCAAAGCTATTGGCAGATTTTGCCCCTGGGGCATACGGGATATGGAGATTCACCTTATCAGGCGTATTCGGCCTATGCGGGGAACCCTTATTTTATAGATTTTAAGCTTTTAGAAAAAGAGGGTTTTCTGAAAAGGGAAGAGTTTGGAAACATTGATTTTGGAATCAACGCAGAAGAGACAGATTATGGCAAGCTATTTGATAAGCGTTTCAGGGTACTGAGGGCGGCGTATGACCAAGCAAAAGAGTCTTTAGAGAGTACGGGAAAAGGTATCCTACATAGGGAAATAGAGTGCTTTAAAAAAGAAAATGCATTTTGGCTGGAAGACTATGCCTTGTATATGGCTATTAAAAACGAGATGGGACTTGTAAGCTGGCAGGAGTGGGACGAAGGGATTAAGCTAAGAGATCAGACGGCACTTGAGACCTATAAAGGTACGTTAAAGGAAGAGATTAGCTTCTGGATTTTTGTGCAGTATATGTTCTTTAAGCAGTGGAGCGCCTTAAAGGCTTATGTGAACCAATTGGGCATAAAGATTATAGGGGATATCCCCATCTATGTATCCATAGACAGCGCAGACACTTGGGCCAATGCAGAGCTCTTTAAGTTAGATGAACATAAGAACCCAACAGTTGTAGCGGGATGTCCGCCGGATGCTTTTTCAGATACTGGGCAGCTGTGGGGTAATCCCATTTATAACTGGAAATACTTAGAACAAACAAATTATAAATGGTGGGTAGATAGAATAAGGGAAAGTCTAAAGTTATATGATATAGTGAGGATCGATCACTTTAGAGGATTTGAGGCTTATTGGGAGATACCAGCCGGAGATGAGACCGCAGAAAATGGCAGATGGATTAAAGGCCCTGGGATGAAGCTGTTTGAGATCATTAGGCAAGAACTGGGTGAAGCGGCCATCATTGCAGAAGATCTAGGGTACCTGACACAAGAGGTCAGAGACTTTAGAAATGAAACAGGATATCCAGGGATGAAGATCTTACAATTTGCCTTTGATACAAGAGAAGAAAGTGACTATCTCCCGCATAACTATGATAAAAATTGTATAGTCTACACAGGAACCCATGATAATGATACAATCATGGGGTGGATGCATACAACAGGCGTCAAAAAAGATGTAAATTTTGCTAAACAATACTTAAAACTCGATAAAAAAGAAGGGTATCATTGGGGCTTTATAAGGGGCGCATGGGGTAGTACTGGAAATGTGGCCATAGCACCTATGCAGGATTTTTTGGGACTAGGCAATGAAGCCCGGATGAATCTGCCGTCCACTCTGGGGATTAACTGGAAGTGGAGAATGAAAAAAGGCGCATTAACAAGGGAGTTAAGCCGAAAAATCTATAAGTTGACCAAACGATATGGGAGGGCCAAAGAAGATGATTAATAAAAAAGCATTAAAAGAAAGCATGATAAAGTATTGCATGGTTAAGTATGGAAAACCTTTTAGTGAGGCAAAAGATTATGAGGTTTTTAACGCACTGTCTCTTGCCTTACTTGAAACGGTAGTAGAGGACTGGCATAAGACTAAGGCACTCTATAATACAACTAAAAAAGCTTATTATTTATCCGCAGAATACTTGATGGGCCGTGCTTTAGGCAATAACCTGATTAATATGGGCGCTTATGATGAAGTTAAAGAGTTACTTGAAGAACTAAATATTGACCTTAACAAAATAGAAGAAATTGAAGAAGATGCGGGACTTGGCAATGGAGGTCTTGGCAGGCTTGCTGCTTGCTTTATGGATTCGGGAGCGACAATGAATCTGCCGCTTCAGGGCTATGGTATTCGTTATTCAAATGGATTATTTAATCAAAAGATAGTAAATGGGGCACAAGTAGAGGAGATTGACACTTGGCTTAGACACGGGGATCCATGGAGTATAAGGCGTGAAGATGAGGCTGTCATAGTCGATTTTAAAGACTACAGTGTGAGGGCGGTGCCTTATGATATGCCAATCATCAGCTATGGCACCAAAAACATCAATACCCTTAGACTTTGGCAGAGTGAACCACTTATAAGCTTTGATTTTGATCTTTTTAATAATCAGGAATACGATAAAGCAGTCAGGGTAAAAAATAGAGCAGAAGATATTTCAAGAGTTCTGTATCCCAATGATTCAAAGCAGGCTGGTAAGCTCTTAAGGCTGCGTCAGCAGTACTTTATGGTCAGTGCCAGTCTAAAAGACATGATTAAAGGCCATAAAGCTTGCCATGGATCTTCATTTGAAGCGTTCGGAAATCATCATGCCATACAGCTTAATGATACCCATCCGGTACTGGCAATACCGGAATTTATAAGAATTTTAGTAGATGAGGAAGGCGTAAGTTTTGAAGAAGCCGTAGGGATCAGTAAAACAGTGTTTGCCTATACAAACCATACCATTTTAGCAGAAGCTTTAGAAAAATGGGACATAAAACTTATCGATAAGTTGTTTCCAAGGATTCTAGCTGTTATTAAAGGCATTGATACAGTGTTTGCTAAGGAACTAAGGGCAAAAGGCTATACAGGAGAAAAAATAAGCCAATTTAAGATCATTAATAATAAACAGGCATGTATGGCAAATCTGGCCATTTATATAGGTTTTGCTGTCAATGGGGTAGCACAGCTACACACAGATATCTTAAAAGCCACAGAACTAAAAAATTGGTATGCACTTTACCCAGAAAAGTTTCAAAACAAAACTAACGGGATTACCCCAAGAAGGTGGCTTAGACTGTGCAATAAAGAATTATCTGCCTATATTACAGAACTGCTTGGAACAGAAGACTGGGTCAATGATTTATCTAAGCTTAAAGCATTAGAAAAATTTGCAGAAAATACAGAAGTGCTCAATAAACTGATGGAGATTAAACGCATCAAAAAAGAGCAGTTAGCTGACTATATCAAAGAAAAAGAAGGAATAGAGCTGGATTCGGCATCGCTTTTTGATATACAGATTAAAAGGCTGCATGAGTACAAAAGACAGCTGCTCAATGCTTTTTATATTTTGGATTTATATTACAGCCTCAAAGAAAAACCAGATTTAGATATCCCAAAAGTCACTTTTATATTTGGGGCAAAAGCTTTCCCGGGGTATGTGAGAGCCAAGGCTATTGTTAAATATATAGGAGAAATTGCGAAGCTTATCAATGGGGATGAAACCATCAATGATAAAATAAAAGTTATTTTTGTAGAAAACTATAGGGTATCTTATGCAGAAAAGCTATTTCCGGCGGCAGAGATTTCCAAGCAAATTTCAACAGCAGGTAAAGAAGCCTCTGGAACAGGAAATATGAAGTTTATGATGAACGGAGCCCTTACTTTTGGGACCTATGATGGGGCAAATGTAGAGATTGTAAAAGAGAGCAGGGAAGAGAACAACTTTATTTTTGGGCTTCGCGTAGAAGACATTGAGAAGATGGAAAAGAAATATAGCCCAGAAGGGTATTATAAGGCCGATGAGCACCTTAAAAGGGTGATAGACAGTCTTGTGGACGGCACATTCGACGATGGCGATACAGGGGAGTTTAGAAGTTTGTATGATTCACTTATAGAAGAGGGGGATACGTACTTCCTGCTTGCAGATTTTAAAGACTTTAAGGAAACCCAGGATGAAGTCTTTAAAGTTTATCACGATCAAAGGGCATGGGCCAAAATGAGCCTCATGAATATCGCAAATTCAGGAGTCTTTTCAAGTGACCGCACTATTATGCAATACGCAGAGGAGATTTGGGGTATCAAAAAAATAACAAATTCATAATAAAGATAGATTTTTAGAACAATAATATAGATAAAGTGAATAAAAAATTCCGTTAAAAAGTGAAATTATAGTTGACTTTTTAACGGAATTGTATTAGAATAATCTTGGAAACGGTACCGATAAGGTTACCGGAAATGATACCATCATTTAAAGAGGGATATTTACTAAAAAAACATCCTTATTCAGCAGTAGATTTATATAATTATTTCAAAGCTATGATGTCATACATATAAAATCATAATGAGGTATAGCGGAAGTTTTAGAGCTCATCGCATATTAACTTGGTTAAGGGTAAGAGCGTACCAAGTTTAATATAAAATTTAATCGTTAAAAGGGTAAACAATAGAGAGGGGTTATGATAATATGAAACTAAGCAGAGCAATGAAGGGATTAGTAACGTCGGCATTGGCAGTTTCGATGGTGATAGGCATGTCGGGATGCAGCCAAAGTGGAAGTGAAAGCAGTGAAACCACACCAGCAGCTACAAAAGAAACAGAAGCCGCAGAGGAAAAAGAACCAGCAAGCGAGCCTGTAACAGTAGATATTTTTCAGTTTAAAGTGGAAATTGCAGAGGAATTACAAAAAGCTATTGACCTTTACACTTCAAATAACCCCAATGTTACAATCAACTTGACAACAGTTGGCGGGGGAGATGACTACGGCGCAGCGCTTAAAGCGAAGTTTCAGTCAGGTCAGGAGCCAACCATTTATAATGTAGGGGGTCCTCAGGATGTAAAGGATTGGATGGAAAAACTAGAAGATTTAGGAGACCAGCCATGGGTAGGGACAGCCGGAGGAACGCTCGGAGCGGTTACAGTAGACGGCAAACCTTATGGTATGCCTCTAGCGGTAGAAGGCTATGGCGTTGTCTATAACAAAGCCATATTTGAGGCAGCTGGAGTAGATGTTGAGGGGGTTAAGGACTTAGCTTCTATGGAAAAAGCTTTTGGGGAGCTGGATGCAAAGATAAAAGCTGGTGACTTAAAGGAACAGTTTCCGCTGTTAGAAGCAGTAGTAGAACTGCCTGGAAAAGAAACATGGGTAACAGGGCTTCATTCCTCTAATATCTTTATCAATCAGGAGTTTCCAACAGGCGTAGAAGCCTTTAATGCAAAAGACATCAAATTTGAGAATAATGGGGAGTATAAAGCCTATCTTGATTTGATGGTAAAATACTCATCTAATGTGGCAACACCAGAAAAACTTAATGCGGTGGATTATGCAACACAGGTGGGTCAAGGACTTGCAATTGAAAGAGTAGCAGCTATTCAACAGGGTAACTGGGTATACGGAGATGTTAATAATGTTGATCCAGCAGTGGCAGAAAATCTTGCATTTCTTCCAGTAGGGGGAGATTCAATACCTCTTGGAGTACCTATGTACTGGGCAGTTAATACAACAAGACCAGATGCCGAAAAACAGGCAGCAAAGGATTTCTTAAACTGGCTTTATACTTCAGATGAAGGGAAAGACATTGTTGTTAATAAATTCTTCTTTATTCCTCCGTTTACAGGCTATGAAAACTACCCTGCTAAAGATGCACTGGGAAGAGATATTATGAGATACCAATCAGAAGGCAGAACAACTTCATGGGTATTTATGGGGTATCCAACAGCTTGGGGCATGGATGTATTAGGGGTAAATATTCAAAAATACTTAGGCGGACAGATGGCTTGGGAAGAAGTTATAGCGGATGCACAGACTAAATGGGCAGAAGCTAGAAAATAAAAGGGTATAAAAAGTGCATAGAGTTTTCTCTATGCACTCTATTAAAATAAAGGTGGTGGAAATATGCAAAAAGGTGCAAAACAGTGGTTTTGGATATTTGTAGGTCCAATATTATTTGCTTTTACAGTAGTGCAGTTAATACCTGCGCTATTGGGGTTACTCTATTCTTTTACCTCATGGAATGGTATAGCAAGTAAGATTGAATTTGTAGGTATTCAAAATTACATAACAGTATTTAAAGATGCAGAGTTTTTTACAGCTTTTTGGTTCACTGCCAAATTTGCAATCGTTTCGATTATCAGTATCAACTTAGTAGGCTTTTTACTGGCACTTCTTGTGACTTCAGGACTAAAGGGGAGTAACTTTTTAAGAGGGGCATTCTTTATACCAAACCTCATAGGGGGATTGGTACTAGGATTTATATGGCAGTTTATTTTTACCAAAGGCTTTGATGCCATTGGGGCGAAGTTAGGCATAGAATTTCTAAGAGGATGGCTTGCAACTGAGGCAACTGGATTTTGGGGACTTATTATTTTGATGACATGGCAAATGGCAGGTTATATGATGGTGATTTATATATCAGGGATACAAAATATATCCGATAGTGTACTGGAAGCTGCGGCCATAGATGGTGCCAGCAAATGGCAGGTATTGAATAGCATAACGTTGCCCCTTGTAGCACCAGCTTTTACGGTAGGTGTGTTTTTGACATTATCCAACGCATTTAAGCTGTACGACCAAAACCTATCCCTAACAGGGGGAGGGCCAGGCAATGCAACACAGATGGTGGCTATGAATATTTACAATACGGCCTTCAAGTTTAATAAGTTTGGTTTAGCTCAGTCGAAGGCTATTATCTTTTTAATCGTACTGGCGGCAGTGGCGTTGACGCAAATGTATTTTAGCAAGAAGCGGGAGGTGGAAATGTAATGGTTGAAAAAAAGACAAATCGATTCTTACTAGGCGTTATTGGCATCTTTTCGGCAGTTATATTTCTGGCACCATTTTATTTAGCGGTGATTAACTCCTTAAAAACGCAAAAAGGCTTTTTGATTGATGTGATAGGACTTCCTGGTAAATATTTTACCCTAAAGAATTATGCAGAAGCCTTTATAAAATTAGATTTTATAAGGTCGGCAAGTAATTCCCTTTTTATAACGGTGACGGCCATTGTACTAATTATTGTTTTTGCATCAATGGCAGCGTGGATGCTAGTCAGAACAAAAACAAAGTTAAGTATGTTTATCTTTTTCATGTTTTCCGCAGCGATGCTTATACCTTTTCAGGCTGTTATGCTGCCGCTGGTTAGGATCATGGGGAGGATTAATCTATTAAATCCAGGTGGTATTATATTTATGTATCTGGGCTTTGGGGCGCCGCTTTCGGTGATGCTTTATCACGGGTTTGTCAAAAGCGTACCGGTAGAAATAGAAGAAGCTGCTATTATAGATGGATGCAGCAAATTTCAGGTTTTTTGGAGAGTGGTGTTTCCGCTGCTTAAGCCTATATCGGTAACGGTGTCCATATTAAATGCCATGTGGATTTGGAATGACTTTTTACTTCCACAGCTGGTGATTAACAAACCGGAGTGGCAGACGATACCGCTCAAGATGTTTTACTTTTTCGGGCAGTTTTCAAAGAGATGGGATTTAGGTTTGGCAGGACTTATTATTGCGATGCTGCCTATTATCCTCTTTTATCTCGCGATGCAAAAGCATATTATCAAGGGCGTTATGCAAGGTTCTATTAAGTAGCAGTATTTAACGGGATGAGCCTTTTGCACTGCATTTATTAAAAATGTTAGAGGTGTAATCCAGGTACTATCGGATACTATAAATTGGGATAAATTTCAGTTAATGCAGAGTAATGCCAGTTAATCAAGAGTAATTTCGGTCAATGCAGATATAAAGATGGAAAATAAATAATAGGGTATAACCGCATTAGCAGGCCTTTGAGCCTGCTTAAATTTTTTTAATCTTAAAATATAAACGTTCTAAAAAGTTAAAAATTGACTTTTAGAGATAATAATAATAAAATCAGAATTGGAAACGATACCTAGTAAATGACAAATAAGGATAGATTACATGAAGATAAGACAAAACTGTGAAAGGGGGGATACGATGACTATTACAGATATTGCGAGGCTTTCGGGTGTGGGGGTAAGTACTGTATCCAGGGTTCTAAATGATCATCCGGATGTAAAATCAGAAACGCGGGAAAAAGTATTAGGCATTATAAAAGAATATAATTATGTACCCAATAATAGTGCGAGAATACTTAAGCAGTCTAATACCAGAAATATAGGGATTTTGGTGAAAGGCGTTTTTAATCCATTTTTTTCTGCCATCCTTAAAAATATAAGCACAAGTGTGGAAGATGCAGGGTATACGATGATCCTGCAGCATCATAATAATCCGAGTGATCTAGATATGCTCCTTGGGTTTATAAAGGAGAAAAAACTCCAAGGGGTTATTTGCTTAGGCGGCAACTTTCTGGACATCAATGAAGAGCGGTTTTCAGACCTTGATGTAGCTATTGTGCTTTTATGTGTGAATTTAAAGACGCAAAAGGCGTGGAATAGTTTTTCGACCATAGGGATTGCGGATGATGCAGCGGCATATGATGCAACCAAATATCTGATAGATAATGGGCATAGGAACATAGGTATTATGTTGGGGGATGAGTATGACTTAGGTGTTGGGCTGATAAGGTATGAGGGTTACAAGAAAGCCTTAGAAGACCATGGCATTGAGGTAAAAGAGAGCCGTGTCATTTACGGAGAATATGAGGCCTCAAAGGCCTATGAAAAGGCTACGGAATTTTTAAAAGAAAATAAGGATATTACAGCACTGTTTGCGATCTCAGATATGATGGCGATAGGTGTGGCAAAAGCGGTAGTTGATTTGGGACTTAAAATAGCTGAGGATATTTCGGTGGTGGGTTTTGATGGTATGGATGTAGCCAGATATTATGAGCCTACTATAACAACTATCAAACAGCCCAAGGATGAGATGTCAAAGATCAGTGTAGAGTTACTGTTTCAGTTATTAAATGGAGAAACACAAAATAAACATATTTTATTAGATATAGAACTGATTGAAGGAAAGAGTACAAAGAAGATTTAGGTGAAGAGGTGCTTTGATGAGTAGAGCGAGCGGCATATTGATGCATATTTCTTCTTTACCGGAAGATTATGGGATAGGAACCTTCGGAGAAGAGGCTTACCGATTTGCAGATTTTCTGAAGGCTTCGGGGCAGAGCTACTGGCAGATTTTGCCTTTAGGCCATACAGGGTATGGGGATTCTCCTTATCAGGCTTTTTCGGCCTATGCAGGAAACCCATATTTTGTGGATTTCAAGCTTCTGGAACAAGAGGGGTTGCTGAAAAGAGAAGAGTTTGAAGATGTTGAGTTTGGTACAAATGAAGAAGAAACGGATTATGGCAAACTATTTGAAAGGCGATTTCAGGTTTTGGCGATTGCTTATCATCGTTCAAAAAAGATTTGTCAGGAAGAGCAGCAAGCGGGTGTGGAAAAAGATAGCGGGCAGGATAGTTTGCAGAGTGAGATTGAATCATTTAGGAAAGAAAATGCATTCTGGCTAGAAGACTATGCGATGTATATGGCTGTTAAGAGTGAGATGGGACTTCGGAGCTGGCAGGAGTGGGATGAAGGGATTAAAGTAAGAGATGAAGGCGCACTTGAGGCTTATAAAGAAGCGTTAAAGGAAGAGATTAACTTCTGGATCTTTGTGCAGTATATGTTCTTTAAACAGTGGAGAGCTCTAAAAGCGTATGTTAACCACTTAGGCATCAAGATTATAGGAGATATTCCTATTTATGTGTCTATAGACAGTGCAGATACTTGGGCTAATGCAGAACTTTTTAAATTAGACGCTTATAAGAATCCAACGGTGGTAGCGGGATGTCCTCCAGATGCCTTCTCAGATACTGGACAGTTATGGGGAAATCCTATTTATGACTGGGAATATTTAGAACAAACGGGCTATAAGTGGTGGACAGACAGAATAAGAGAGAGTTTTAAGCTGTATGATGTGGTGAGGATTGATCACTTCAGAGGGTTTGAAGCTTATTGGGAGATACCTTTTGGAGAGGATACCGCACAAAATGGAAAATGGGTTAAAGGACCTGGCATGAAGCTCTTTGAGGCCATCAAACAAGAACTGGGTGAAGTGGCTATTATTGCGGAGGACTTAGGATACTTAACTCAAAAGGTTATAGCGTTTAAAAATGAGACGGGGTATCCGGGGATGAAGGTGCTTCAATTTGCATTTAGTACAGGAGAAGAAAGCAGCTATCTTCCTCATAACTACGATAAAAACTGCGTAGTCTATACAGGTACCCACGATAATGATACAACGATGGGCTGGATAGAGGCGACCGGGAACAAAGACGAGGTTGGCCATGCCAAGCAGTATCTGAAGCTGGATGCAGATGAGGGATGTAACTGGGGCATCATCAGAGGCGCCTGGAGCAGCACAGCCCATACTGCGATAGCGCCTATGCAGGATTTTTTAGGCTTAGGAAACGAAGCGCGTATGAACATACCGGCCACCCTAGGCGGCAACTGGAAGTGGAGAATGAAAAAAGAAGCGCTCACAGAGGCGCTGCATCAAAAAATTAACGAGCTCACAAAGCTCTACAAAAGATAGAGGGACGGTCCTTTAATTTTGCTGTTTTGAAAAGAAAACAGCAAAATTAAAGGACCGTCCCTGTATATTTTTGAGAGAATCACAAATAATGGTTATAGGTATGCATTATTTGTGAAGAACGACGGAAGGGGCGCCAGAGGATATGTCGACAATAAGAAATATGTTTTCAATTTATATAGTGGTTGTCATGCTGGGTATTGGAGGCTATATGACTTTTATTCAAAGTAAGGATCTGATACAGGTAGCCCGTATGCCAAAAGAGGGAAAGCTCACTCAGGTCATAGGATGGATTTATATAGCGGCCTCTATAGCGGGGTTTGTCATTATAGCATTATAAGAGCGTCTACAAAGACAACAGCATGTGCAAAGGAGAAGATGTATGACAGAGCAGCAAGAGCAAAACAAAGTAAGCGTTGAGGGCATCTACCATGATAAAGAAAATAAGATAAACATGAAGTTGTCAGCGCAGTTAGATATTAACAAACAAAATCTAGATATTTTATTTAAAAATTGTATGGATGTTGTTAAAAGAGAAGTGGATATAGGGAAAGAAGTACCTTTTAGGATCTATGGCGTGTATATTGATGGAATGGTTAACAGGGAAATTCTTGAGAATTTCTTTTTAGGGAGAATCATAGATTATAAAAATCTTAATGGCGATATAGTTGAACATCGGGCAACACCTACTCAGATTATTATGCAGCATTTTTCTGCCACCTTTGATATCAAAGAAGTAGAAACGATGGATGATATGGTCAGGGGCGTTTTATCAGGAGATAGTGCCATATTTGTAGATAACTCAGAAAAAGGACTGCTAATAGCGACCAGAGGATGGCCTAACAGAGGTGTTGGAGAGCCGTCATCAGAGAATGTAGTAAGAGGGCCAAGGGATGGCTTTACAGAGACCGTCAGATTTAATACAGTACTTATCAGAAGGCGTATCAGGGATACAAAACTTAAGGTCAATATGATGAGCTACGGCACCAGAAGCAGAACTGATGTTGCGATTATGTTTATGGAGGATATTGCCAAGCCGGAGCTTGTAGAAGAAGTCATGCGAAGGCTCAATAAATACGAAGTGGATGCCATCTTTGATAGCGGCTATATTGAACAGCTGATAGAAGACAGCTGGAAGAGTCCTTTTCCGCAGACTCAGGCCACAGAAAGACCAGATAAAGTGGCCTCTAGTTTACTTGAAGGTAAAGTAGCAATAGTAGTAGATAATTCGCCGTTTGTACTGATACTGCCTACGACTCTTAATGCATTTTATCAGGCTTCAGAAGATTACTATCAGAGATGGCAGATTATGAGTTTTACAAGGATTCTCAGGTATATTGTTTCTTTGATTTCTTTTACACTTCCAGGGCTGTATATAGCTACACTGAACTTTCAGCCAGGTATGTTGCCCACCCCG
>JARBTY010000073.1 GCA_029239935.1 Clostridia bacterium
TGAAATGTAGTGAAAGAGGATTGCCACCCATGCCAATACCAACGAAAAACAATAAAACTGAACCAATCAGCATCTGCCAGCAGGTAAAAACTAAAGCCGGGAGGCTTTTGCCTATTTTCTTAGCAATAAACATTGCCAGAGCACTGGTAAGCCCTGAAAGCATCATGAAGCCTTCACCTAAAATAGAAAAACTAAATAGATTTTCACTACTCTGGTTTAAATTAACCAATATAAGTCCTGCAAAGCCAAGCACAAGGCCTGCTAATTTTTTAAAATTAAGCTTATCATCCTTATAAATCACATGAGCAAGCAGGATAGAAAAAAAGATACTTACTTGGCCAAGGATGGAGGCCTTAATACCAGAAGTATTATTAATCCCAATATTAAAAAAGAAATATTGCAGCGTGGTATTAAAAATACCTAAGATCGTTATAAGCATGAGTTGAGATTTGCTTACTTTAAATAAAGGAGCTTTAGTAGCTAACCCAAACATCAATAAAATGAAACCTGATAAGATGAATCTTAAACTGATAAAAGTAATGTTATTTGCAAAGTCACTGCTGGCAATAGACATTTCTTTGTAAATCACTTTTAATACGGGGAAAGGGGTTCCCCAAAGCAGATTGCATAATACAGCTATTGAGGTAGTCACTAAAATCACTTTACCAGCATTTTTTGTCTGCATTCTGGTCAAACCTCCTAAAAAATGAAAATATTTGTAAAGACAGAACTTAAATGTTTATCTATAGAATGACTAAATATGTTATAATATTATAACACAAGATTGTCGTTTCAGGTTAGTTTATTAGAATATGACTCAGCTAGATGAGTAAAGATAGGAGATATGTCACAGTGGGAACAAGAAACTTAACGTTATTAACGGACTTGTATCAGTTAACAATGATGCAAGGGTATTATGAAAATGATGTTAATAATCATGAGGTCGTTTTTGACCTTTTTTATAGAAATAATCCTTCAAAGAATGGGTACGCCTTGTGTGCAGGGCTGGCACAAACGATAGAGTATATCGAAAATTTATCTTTTGCTGAAGAAGATATCAATTACTTAGAAAGTCTAAAGATATTTAAAAAGGATTTCCTTAAGTACTTAGGCGGTTTTAGATTTACGGGAGATATTGATGCGATAGAAGAAGGTACTGTAGTTTTTCCAGGGGAAGTGCTCCTAAGAGTCAAGGCACCTATACTGGAAGCACAGTTTGTTGAAACAGCACTGCTGACTATGATTAACCACCAAAGCCTTATCGCAACAAAGGCAGCCAGAGTAGTAAAAGCTGCAGAAGGAGATACGGTTTTAGAATTTGGATTAAGAAGGGCTCAAGGGCCGGATGCGGGCATTTATGGGGCAAGAGCCGCTATGATAGGTGGGTGCGGAGCCACATCTAATGTCCTAACAGGACAAATGTTTGATGTACCCATTGCAGGGACCCATGCTCATAGCTGGGTCATGAGCTTTGATAAAGAAATAGATTCTTTTAGAGCCTATGCCAAGCTATTTCCTAACAAATGCATTCTGCTTGTAGATACCTATGATACAGTGGAGTCAGGAGTTCCTAATGCTATCAAAGTTTTTGATGAAATGAAAGAACAGGGTATTCACTTAAGTTCCTATGGTATACGTTTAGACAGCGGAGATTTAGCTTATTTATCAAAGAAGGCGAGACGTATGCTGGATCAGGCGGGCCATACAGAAGCCATCATCAGCGCATCCTGTGACTTAGATGAGCTGCTTATCTCAGATCTTAAGAGACAAGGCGCTAAGATAAGTTTATGGGGAGTCGGAACCAACTTAATTACATCATCAGATTGCCCGTCTTTTGGCGGCATCTACAAATTATCAGCTGAAATCGGAAAAGATGGTGTTTGCATTCCTAAGATTAAAATCTCTGACAATCCAGAAAAGGTGACCAATCCAGGCATCAAAAAAGTGGTAAGAATATATGACAAAGAGACACAAAAAATTCAAGCAGATATTATCGCCCTTGAAGGAGAAGTTTTTGATGAAAGCAAACCATTAGTTTTGCTAGATGCAAATGCAAGATGGAAAAAAATAAAATTCAAGGCCAATACCTATACAGTGAGAGAACTTTTGACGCCCATATTTAGAAAAGGTATAAGAGTCTATGACGTGCCGGCTGTGATGAAGATAAGAGAGTATGCAGCAGGAGAATTAGACACTCTGTGGGATGAATATAAGAGACTTATTAACCCACAAATTATGCCAGTTGTTTTATCAGATGCTTTGTACGAGCTCAAACAAAAAATGCTCGAGGATTACAAAAAGGATTAGGAGTGGTGGTGTGATTGAAAGTATAAGAGTGATAAGCAGTATGGCGGTCCACTATATAAAAATGGGGAAAATTAGAAAAGAATACTTTTATGGCAATCAAAAGCACGAGAAAAAAGATAGTAGGAGCCATATGTATAAAGTATTACAGCAGTTATGCCGAAATATGATAAAAGCGGCCAATGTGACAGTGCAGGTGACCGGACAGGACTATTTACCTAAAGAAGGACCGGTATTATATGTGGCAAACCATAAAAGTCTATTTGATATTGTGGTACTCGTAAGTTTGATCGATGACCCCTGCATCTTTATAGGAAAAAAGGAAGTCAGCAAAATGCCTCTTATTGGTAAGTGGTTTGATGCTTTAGGATGCATTTATATAGACAGAGAAGATATAAGACAGTCTCTTCAGGCTATTATGGCAGGTATTGGTGAACTGAAAGGCGGGCAGTCAGTAGTTATTTTCCCAGAAGGGACAAGAACTTCTGATAAAGGTATAAAAGATTTTAAAGAAGGCAGTTTTAAACTGGCTTCTAAAACTCAGGTGCCAATTGTACCCATAGCTCTTCAGGACACCTATAAAATCTTTGAGGAAAAGAGACGGGTTGAAAAAGCTAAAGTTTATGTCAATATTGGTGAGATGATAAAACAGCAAGATTTAGAAGAACAAGATAAAAAACAATTACCACACTATGTACAAAAAAAGATTGAAGCTTTATTACAGCAAGTGGCAAAAGACAATGGCGATATAAGTGAGTAATGCAGGGGGGGAAATACATGGCAGGAGAAAATAACTCCATAGATAATAATGAACCGATTGATGAAATAGTATCAATAGAAATATCTAGAGATAAGATGCTTGGCGTTATATGGTTTGATGCACCTCAAAATGGTGGGAAGAAATTATCTGAGGATCAGATTAAATATGAAATAGGGAAAAAGGGGATTAAAAAGGGAATAGATTTAGAAGTCTTAAGTGAAATTGTAAATAATAGGAGATATAACTACAAATATATCATTGCTAAGGGAATGCAGGCAAAAGATGGTCAAGATGCTATACTGACCTTAGCTTTTGATACAAATCAAATAAAAAATTTTACACCTAAACAAAATAAAGATGGAACGGTTGACTTTAAAGAGCTCCATGTTGTACATAATGTAAAAAAAGGAGATTTACTTGCTACAAAGGTTCCAGCTACAGAGGGAATAGAAGGATACAATGTACTGGATCAAAAGATTAGAGCAAAAAAGGGAAAAGATATTAGAATGCCCAAGGGTAAAAATACAGAAATATTAGCAGATGGTCTGACGTTGATTGCTTCGGTAGATGGTAAATTAGAATATGATGGCCATAATATTTATATCAATACAGTCTATACGTTAAATGGGGATTTGGACAGTGGTGTAGGAAATATAGATTTCTTAGGCAGCGTAGTCATTAATGGCAGCGTAAAATCGGGGTATACTATAAAGGCTGAAGGTTCTGTAGAGGTTAAGGGTTCTGTAGAAGATGCAGTGATTATTGCAGGCGGTGATATTCTTCTTGGTTATGGTATACAGGGCACAGACAGTGGACAGCTAGTCTCAGAAGGCAATATTGTTGCCAAGTTTATTCAAAATGCTGTTGTAGCAGCACGTAAAGATGTTATTACTGAAGCCATTATTCATTCACATGTTTCGGCAGGGGGCAGTATCAAAGTCGAAAGCGGTAAAGGAACAATCGTTGGAGGAAGTGCAGCAGCAACAAATATGATTTTGGCTAAAAGTATTGGTTCGCCAATGGGGACAGTTACAATGGTGCAAATAGGTATATTGCCAAGTATCTACAAAAAGCATAAAGATATAGAAGTTCATTTAAATAAAAATAAAGAGAGCTTAGAGAAAGTAGAACAAAGCATCAAGTTTCTATTAACAAAATCTAAGCAGATACGACTAGATCCTCAAAAGCAACTGATGCTTCAAAAGCTAAATGATTCTAGGATGCCTTTGATTGATGAGATAGAAAAACTGAAGAGAGATTATACAGAACTGAGTGATATGCTAAGGGATGCACAGGATGGGATTATTAAAGCTACAGATACAGTATATCCGGGTGTTAAGGTTATTATAGGCAGTTCTATCAAATACATAGATGATACCCAAATACATTGTACTATTAGGAAGGTAGATGGAGATATCTATATAGGTGCATAAAAGATAACTATGAAAGGGTCATAAAACTGTAGATTCTCTACTGCTTTATGACCCTTTTTAGTCGAAAGTTTATCTACAAGAAGATGAGGTTCTGACCTATAATATGGGGGAAATCAACCGGGAAACGGATTCTTTAAATTTAATAAGTAAGCTGCGATCGTTATAAAGAGCTAATGAGAGTTCTTTTGAATCTTCAAGGTCGCTGTTAAAGATAGCCGAAAGCTTTTTGGAGGTGACTTCATCATAGATAAAAGCATTGATTTCAAAGTTAATCTTAAAACTGCGCATGTCAAAATTAGCTGTGCCTACAGAGCAAATCATTTCATCAATAACGATTGTTTTAGCATGTAAAAAGCCTTTTTCATACGTATAACATTTGACACCACACTCTAAGACCTCACCAATATGAGCATAAGTAGCCCAATAAACAAACAAGTGGTCCGGCTTATTGGGAATCATGATTTTAACATCTATACCCGATAGGGCGGCGAGCTTAATAGCCGTTAAGATACCTTCATCAGGGACAAAATAAGGGGTCTGAATAAAAATGGATTTTTTGGCTTCATTAATCATTTTAATGTAACCATTTCTGATACTGGTATATTTTGAATCAGGGCCGCTGGATACAATCTGCATACCGACATTGCCATAAGCGTTATAGGTTTTGATAGGTATGTATTTATCCAGAGATACGTTTTCGTGGGCAGCAAAACGCCAGTCTAGTAAAAATTGAAGATTGATAAGTCTGACGGCACTGCCGGTTATCTTGAGATGAGTATCGCGCCAATAACCTAATTTTTTATTGAGGCCGATATAGGACTTACCGATATTAAAGCCACCTAAATAAGCGATCATACCATCTATAACACAAATTTTTCGGTGATTTCTATAATTAGCTCTTAATTTAACAAATGGGATAAAGGAAGGAAAAAAACAAGTGACTTTAACTCCCGCGAGCTTGAGTTCATAAAAATATTTTTTAGGAATGCCAAAGCAGCCTAAATCATCATAAAGCAAAAAAACTTCAACGCCTTCCCGAGCCTTAGCAATCAAGAGATCCTTAAAGGCTTTTCCAACCTCATCATTACTAATAATATAGTATTCTAAATGGATATATTTCTTTGCTTTTTTGATATTTTCAAATAAGGCGTTAAAAAGTGCACGGCCATCGGTAAGAATAGCTACGGTGTTATCCTCTGTATATAAAGATTCGTGGGCATTCAGATGGAGACTTATAATATTTTCATAGGTTGTTATAAGAGGATTACTGTATTCGTTCATATGCTGCGTAAGAGCCACTTGCTGTCTATGAACAACGGCTAAAAACCTGTCTTGTTCTTCTTTTTTAATAAATGTTTTGCGTTTGCGCAGGTCTTGACCGATAAAAAGATATAAAATAAAGCCAGCAAAAGGGATAAAGAGCATAATCATAATCCAAGCCCAAGTCGTACTGGCATTTTTTCTGGCTAAGAAGATAACGGATAGGACAAGTAAGATGTTAATATAGAGAAAAATGTCAAGCCAAGTAAATTTTACTAAAAATGCATGGATCATTCACATCACCTCACCCTATAGTAACATACAAATATTAACAAATCTACCGATACAAGAGCTCTTGACTGCTGATAGCTTCTTTTCGATGTCTGGCAATTTTAGTATATGAACCATCACTGTTTAAAATGCGGGCTTTTACGTTATCTTGTAGATTGATATCTAAAATATGCTTTACCTTTTCTTTGCAGGCTTTATCTTTCACAGGAAACATCAGTTCAACTCTGCGGTTAAGATTTCTGGTCATCCAATCAGCACTGCTCAAATAAACTTCATCTGCTCCATCATTATAAAAATAGTAAATACGGCTATGTTCAAGAAATCTGCCGACAATACTTCGAACTGTAATATTTTCACTGATACCCTGCATACCAGGTGTGAGGCAGCAGATACCTCTTATAATCAAATCAATTTTTACACCGCAGTTAGAAGCATCATATAGTGCTTTGATAATACCAGTATCCACAAGAGAGTTCATCTTAGCTATTATTTTAGCAGGTTTGCCTTCCATAGCATTTTTAGATTCTCTTTCTATAAGACTTATAAATTTAGATCTTAGGCCAGAGGGGGCAATAGAGAAATGAGTGAGTTCGCTGGGTTTAGTAAGACCAGAGAGCATATTAAACAGAGAAGAGGCATCCGCTCCAAATTCAGGATCAGAGGTAAAAAGGCCTAAATCTGTATAGAGCTTAGCGGTCACATCATTATAATTACCGGTTCCAAGATGCACATACCTTTTAATACCATCGGATTCTTTGCGCACAATAAGAAGAATTTTACAATGGGTTTTGAGCCCCACTAAGCCGTAAATAACATGGCAACCGGCTTTTTCGAGCCGCTTAGCCCAAATAATATTGTTTTCCTCATCAAATCTCGCTTTTAACTCCACAAGTACTGTGACCTGTTTGCCGTTTTCCGCAGCTTTAATGAGGGCACCAACTAGAGGTGAGTTGCCGCTCACCCGATAAAGGGTTTGTTTAATTCCAAGAACAAGAGGGTCTTTAGCAGCTTTTTGAACCATATCAACAACTGGAGAAAAGCTCTCAAAAGGGTGGTGCAGAATAATATCTTGTTTGGATACAGCAGCAAAGATATTGGGCTCACAGGAGATTTCTTTACAAAGCTTAGGTGCTATAGGAGCATAGGTTAAATGAGGCAGATGGATATAGTTCCCCATTTTCATTAAGAAGGTTAGATCTAATGGACCGGAGACTTTATAATGGTGATCTTTAGTGACTTCTAACTCTTCTTCAAGCAGGCTAAGCAACTTTAAGTTAACACTCTTTTCTATTTCAAGTCTTACCACTGCGCCCCATTTTCTTTGTTTTAGAGATTGTTCAATGGTCTCAAGTAGATCTTCTGCCCCTTCTTCATCTAGCGTCAAATCGGCATTTCTAGTGATTCGATAGCAAGAGGAGGCCAAAATATGATGACTGCTAAACAAGGAATGAAGGTGCATCTTTATGACATCTTCAAGAAAAATATAATACTGCATGTCATCGGTCTGTGGCAAGGCAATGAGCCTTCTGAGAACGGAAGGAACTTGTATGGTTCCAAGATGGATGTCATTTTTCTGAGTTTTACTTTGTAACAGAAGAGCAAGATTAAGGGTTTTATTTAAGATAAGAGGAAAGGGTCTGCCCTTATCAACTACCATAGGTGTCAGGACTGGATAGATATTATTCATATAATAAGTCTTTATAAAATCAGATTGCGCCGGGCTTAAATCTCTTTCTTTTACAAAAAGGATTTGTTGTCTTTTTAGACATTGTTTGAGAGAATAACTGAAGGTTTTATATTGATCATTTACAAGTCGTTGAGCCCTAGAAGTAATGGCAGTAATTTGTTCGCCGGGAGTCATTCCAGACGGGTCAATTCGCTCGGAGTTGGCATTTACTAGGTCGTAAAGAGAAGCAACTCTAACCATAAAAAATTCATCCAGGTTAGAACTGACAATAGCTAAAAATTTTAGTCTTTCGACAAGTGGATTTGAAGTATCCTGAGCCTCTTCAAGAACTCTTGAATTAAACTCAAGCAGGCTAAGTTCTCTATTAATAAAGTTTTCTTTTGAAGTATAGTTCATATGTTCAACCCCTATAGTTAAAGTGTGATTAACAAAATATTCATAAGAGTAATGTATATCATACGCCTTTATTATACAAGTATTATGTATAAGAGAAGTAGAAATTTAAAATAGATTTAACTTAGATTTAACGAGATTCTAACACAAAATATGCCCTTGCTATCTTTACTAAAATAATGTTTACTTATAATAGGATTTTAACACATATATGAGAGGATATTTTAAATGAAAAATATTGGTATTATAGATCTGGGCTCCAACTCCACAAGACTACTGATAGTCAAAATACTAAGTAGCAAAGGATTTAAAGTAATCCATGAACTTAAAGAGGCTGTTAGATTAGGAAAAGATATGGGGGGCGATGGTTGTCTCAACACTGCAAGAAAAGAAGCAGCCATAAAAACACTGCAATATTTTAAAACAGTGTGCGAAACCTATAATACCCATGAGATTATTGCAGTTGCAACAGCAGCTGTAAGGGCAGCAACTGATAAAGAAGCTTTTTTAGAAGAAGCAAAGATCAGAACAGGGCTGGATATCAGGGTGTTATCTGGAGAAGAAGAGGCTTTTTATGACTATTTTGGGATTGTTAATAGTATACGCTTTACAGAGGGGCTTATTATAGATATAGGGGGAGCAAGTACAGAGATTATCTATGTCCATGACAGGGCGTTTAAAGAATGTATCAGCTTGCCTTTTGGCGCCATAACCCTTACTGAACAATTTGGGTTAACGGATGACATTAAAGAGGAAAACTTATCTGCTTTACAAAGTTATTTAGTAGAGCAATATGACTCATTGCCATGGCTTTCACAAATAAAAGATGTGATTTTAATCGGTGTGGGAGGGACGCTTAGGAACATAGGTAAGATAGACAGAAAGCTCAAAGACTATTCTTTAGACCGTACACATAATTATAAGATGGATACGCAGGCAGTCAAAGAAATTACAAATCTAGCAGGGGGTATGAATCTAAAGCAGCGGAGAAAATTAAAGGGGCTTTCTAAAACAAGGGCTGATATTTTTGTGGCAGCTTGTGAAGCAGTAAAAGTACTTATTGAGTACTGCAGGATCAAAAAACTAATAGTAAGTGGCAATGGCGTTAAAGAGGGGCTTTTATATGAAACTATTCAAGGGGGTAAAATGCCAGTAAGAGATGTTTTGGAGTTCTCTGTAAATAATCTGATGCAGCAATATCAGGTAGATAGAGAAAGAACAGACACAATATGGCAGAGGGCTAAATACCTGTTAGATTTTTCAAAGACTGACTATGACAAGGTGGAGCATGCAGAAAAAATATTAAAAACAGCGGTTATGTTTCATAGAATAGGTGTACAGGTCAGCTGTTATGATTTTCATAAACATTCTTTTTATATGATGCTTCATGCAGACCTTAATGGACTGAGTCACAGAGAAATTTTGATGGTTGCCTATACCATTTTATATCATCCAAAAGAGGAGTTTGAAAATTTATTTTATGGGTATAAGGATTTACTCGAAGAGCAAGATGTTCGTATGACTCAAAAACTCGGAGTTATTTTAAAAATGGCAGTCAACAACGTTGTGTTCTAAGTGGTGGTATGATATACTAGTCTAAGCTTAATTTAAACGTTTATCAGGAGGTATGAAGAGTGAACTGGACTTTATTTTTGATTGCATTTGTAGTCATAGCTGCCTTAATAGCTGGCTTGTATTTTTGGGGTAAAAGGTTACAAAAAAAGTATGACGAGCAACAACAGCTTATTAATCAGCACAAGCAAGCTTTATCCATATTTGTAATAGATAAAAAGAAAGATAATGTGAACAACCTCAAGCTGCCAAAGCAAGTAAAAGAACAGCTTCCATGGATGTATAAAAGACGTAAAATGCCAGTTGTCATAGCTAAAATAGGACCACAGATTCAGACACTTATGTGTGATGAAAGAGTGTACAACAGTATTCCTACTAAAAAACAGATTAAAGTTGAGATGGCAGGAATTCTTATTGTTAAGGTGCTCACAGGTAAACTTCCTGAAGTAAAGAAAACAGGGATCGTTTCACAAATAAAAGATAAAGCAATGCAGCTAAGACCTAAGGCAAAATAAAACTTGTATACCTACCCGTATACAAGTTTTTTTATATAGAAAAATGATGGTTAGGCAGGTATTTAATAAATTAATAAGGTTAATAATAAGGTGAGCTTATTCATATGCTTAAAAAGAAGGGGGCGAACCAATGAATAGTAAGCTTGTCAGAGTCATTAAAAATTTGTTTAAACGTTACGTAGCACATAATATAGCAGCTACCAGTGCTCAGATTGCCTATTATTGGATCTTGGCATTTTTTCCGTTTTTGATTTTTATTATTACCTTATTGACCTATACAAAAATTCCTGCCAGTATTTTATTAGAATATATTGCAAAGATTGTACCTGCTTCACTGGTACCTTTTATCGAACAGACGATTAACCAGTTTATCAGCTACAGAAGCACTACCTTATTGTCAGCTGGGGTACTGATTACATTATGGTCTGGGGGAACGGCCGTCAATGCGCTTACAAGGGGCATTCACCTAGCTTACAATTCGAAGCATATTAAGCCTTTTTGGCTTTCAAAGATTACAGCAGTTATTTATACAATTCTTTTGGCAGTGTTGATTATTGTGCTGATGATAAGCCTTGTATTTGGCAATCGGATAGGAGGCTATATTATTGGGGTAATGGATATGAACAGAGGTATTTTTATGCCTATATGGAACCTAGCCAGACTTATTATGCCTTTTTTAGCACTTATTGTGATACTTTATATTATTTATAGAATTATTCCTAGAAAACATTTAAGATATAAAAACGTTTGGCCGGGAACCTTGGCAGTTTCAGTCGGGTGGTATTTATTTTCTCTTGTTTTTTCCATATATATAGATAATTATAGTAAATATAATCAATTATATGGTAGTATAGGAAGTGTATTTATCTTGCTTATTTGGATTTATGCCAGCTGTATGCTGCTGCTTTTAGGTGCAGAGCTGAATGCCCTATATCAAGATGTTAAGCTAAATAGAGTGATACGAAAAGTGAAAGGGAATACTATAAAATGAATCCGCTTACTCAGGCATTTTATTTAAGAGAGGCAGTTACGGTAGCCAAAGAATTACTTGGTAAAATATTAATAAGACAAATAAATGGGAAAGCATACTGTTTTAAGATAGTAGAGACAGAAGCCTATATGGGTGTGATGGATAAAGCCTCTCATGCTTATGGTGGTAAGTTCACAAACCGTACGAAGCCGATGTTTGAAAGAGGAGGCATTACTTATATCTATTTGATTTATGGGATGTATTACTGTTTAAATATAGTAACTCAAGACAAAGATATTCCTCAAGCAGTACTGATTCGGGCAGTAGAACCTTTAGATGAGGAAGCGATAGAGCTTGCTAAATCCAACAGACCCATTAAGTCTAAAAAAAATTATGACCTTACAAATGGTCCCGGTAAGCTCTGTCAGGCATTAGCCATTGATAAGACTTTAAATGAAAAAGATGTTACAAAACAAAACCTTCTATGGATAGCAGATGCTCCGCTCATTACGCACATCATAAAAGATAAGCGTATCAATATACCTTATGCTATGGAGTATCAGGATATGGAATGGCGGTTTTATATTGCGGAAAATCCATTTGTGTCGGTATTAAAAAACAACTAGAAATGGTAATGGAGGTAGTAGAAATGGCTATTTCAAAAATCATGATAAAGGATGCTCTAAGATATATTGGCATGCCTAGCCATCAAACGAGTAGTCCAATGAGTCAGCAAATAGAGGATACATATAAAGAACTTGAACAATTAAATGCATCCAAATACATCTACAATCATTTTCCAATTACCATAAGTGAAGAGGTTGTTTCGTTTGAATATACAAAGTTACAAGTAAAAAGCAAAGATCTAGCAAAGCTTCTTGCGAACTGTAATAGATGTTATGTCTTAGCTGCAACACTGGGGCAAGAGGCAGATAAACAGATAAGCAGAAGACAAAAAACGGATATGCTGGAAGCCGTTATTTTAGATGCTTGTGCCTCTGTGCTGGTTGACAAAATCTGCGATGATTTTGAGATGAAAATTACAGAAGAAATCAGTAAGAATGAGTTTTTGACGATGCGTTTTAGTCCAGGGTATGGCGATGTACCTTTAGATGTGCAGCAATCCATCTTAGATATATTAAATGCAACTAAACAGATAGGAATAAGTCTTACAAAAACAAATATGCTGCTTCCAACTAAGTCAGTGACGGCTTTTATTGGCATATCTCATCAGAAAGAAGAAAGGCAAAAAAGCTGTGAGGCATGTAGCTTAGTGCAAAGCTGTATCTATAGGAAAAGAGGAGATCAATGTGGTTTATAACATATTAGGTAAAAAACGTTTATACTTTGATGGGGCCATGGGGACGGTCCTTCAAAA
>JARBTY010000321.1 GCA_029239935.1 Clostridia bacterium
TATTATAGCAAGATGCACATACAAAACAAATGCACTTACTAAAGGCCATTTGTATTTTTCAAAGGTCAATTTCTCTTAAAAAACTCTCTTGCAGATTTTTTCTGCCTATTCTATAATGGTTTTACCTAGAGAACCACCCAATTTCTACAGTTTCAGGAAAAGGAGCGCCTTTTATGAATTTGGACTTTAATGATATGATTCCGGACCTTCATTATTATATTCACAGAAAATGTACACCTAGCTGGAAAATCGAACCGACTATTACTACATTTAATGACATTACATACGTCATTAAGGGAAAAGCAGAATACACGATTGGCAATCAGACCTATATTGCAAAAAAAGGGGATTTAATTTACGTTCCCAAAAACACTTACCGTACCGCCATCAACATTCCTGAAGATCTCATGGAATGCTATTCTGCCAACTTTTTCCTTCACGATCAAATGGGCCAAGACATCTCACTTCCACTGCCTATCATAAGCCATATTGGTATTCTTCCCAAACTCGTTTCCTCTTTTCACGAAATGCATGGGGAATGGCTTAATCGAAACTTTGGATATATGTTAAAAGTTCGTTCCATTCTATGTCTCATTCTTCATCAAATATTAAATGTTCTTTTAAACGAAAATCATCTCATTCAAGAAGATCCGCGTATTAAAAACAGCATACATTATATGAGTACACACTATATAGAAGCCATTACAATTACTACGATGGCAGAATTATTCCATCTTCACCCCGTGTACTACGGCAATTTGTTCCAAAGAGCTATGGGCATGACATTCAAACAGTATCTCATCTCTCTTCGGCTGAGTTATGCAGAAAACATGTTGAAGAGTGGTGAATACTCAGTTAGTGAGACCGCAGTACAGTGTGGATTTTCTGATATCTATTATTTTAGTAAAGTGTTTAAAGCCAAAAAAGGCATTTCACCTTCAGAGCTCTTTCCACCAGAGAAAAAGCAGCAAACAGATGAAATCCTTCTACTATCGAAAGGAGAAATTAAATGAAAGCACTCATTATTGGAGGGAGCGGAGGGCTAAGTGGTAAACTCGCCTCTCTGGCAAAGGAAACTTATGAAGTCTGGGCGCTTACAAGGGGAAATCGCCCTATTGGAGAAGGTATTACTCCGATTCTAGCAGATCGGAATGACAAAGAAGCTTTTCGTGCTGCCATACTTAATGCTGGCATCACATGGGATGTCGTATTTGACTGCATCTGTATGAATGCAGATCATGCTAAACAAGATTTAGATATACTGCCATTAGTAAGCAGCCGTCTAATCGTTATTTCTACTGATTCTGTATACGATCCTTCCCGCAAAATGACCCCTCAGAAAGAAGAGGGGTATTTTATGGAAGAAGATGACGACTCTCAAAGTTATGCCGTCAATAAGCGAAAAATGGAGAAAGTTTTTCTAGATTATTTTGAAAAAAACAAAACAGAGTCTGTCGTTGCAGTCTCACAACATGCACCTACTAAAAATCTTTCTGTGACCATTTTCCGCCCAGGGCATATTTATGGTCCAGGTTTTTTCCTTGGCTGCTATCCGGAGCACAGCAGGCAAACCACTCTTCCTGATCTCATACAAAATGGCGAGCCTCTTTCTCTAGTTGCCGGCGGGATTTATCTGACTCAGCCCATCTTTGTAAGCGACTTAGCTGACACCATGCTTGACTGCGTAGACAAGGAATCATCCTACAATGAAATTTTTTGTATTGGCGGCCCTGAGGCTGTAGAAAACCGTATTTATTATGAAATTTTGGGAGATTTGCTTGAAAAGCCTGTCACAATCCGCGAATTACCTCTTTCCGGATATGTAAAAAACCATCCTGAATATGCCGGCCACTTGTGCCATCGGATTTATGATTTATCAAAATTAGAGGCAGCAAATGTCAAACTGCCTTCCACCCCTTTAAAACAGGGATTAAGCATACACCTAGAATCTCTAGGATATCTAAATGCATAAACTTTTTTAAAATTCCACCTCAGTGGTTTATTGCAATATCTACTCCTTTGCTGTAATCAAAAGACTGCTTTTCTTTATGTAGAAGCAGTCTTTTGATTTGTTGCTCTCATTTAATTTTCATTTTAAGGTGACTTAGTTACTGATAAAGTTTTATAATATTCTTATAATAAAAGATACATTCCACGAGGAGGAGATTATTGTGACACAACTTTTTTATCTGTTTGCTTTTACAGCTCTTATCATTTCTGCTTTTAAGAGTAAGCAAAAAACGATACTTGCTTTAAAAAAAGCTTGGAAATCTTTTGAGAATATTTTACCCCAGTTTTTAGCTATTATTTTAATCATAGGCATTATGCTGAGTGTTTTAACACCTGACCAAATCTCTCGCTTTTTAGGCAGCGAATCGGGATGGCTCGGTGTTATGATTGCTGCTATCATCGGTTCTATAACCCTGATTCCGGCTTTTGTAGCTTTTCCCCTTGCTGCAGCACTCTTGAGTAATGGCGCCGGCTATATGCAGATTGCCGCCTTTGTTTCTACACTCATGATGGTGGGCATTATAACTATCCCTGTAGAAATCAAATATTTTGGCAAGAAGGCTACACTTCTTCGAAACTTATTTGCATTTATTTTTTCGCTGATTGTATCAGCTTTAATGGGGGTGTTGATCTAATGAAAAAGTTTATTGTGCTTATAAAAAGATATAGACTCTTTATCATCATGTTGATTATTAATAGTGCCCTTTTAGTGATCAATCCTGACGTGGGGCAAAAGTCCTTTTCACTTACATGGAAAAACACATTAGAAATGCTGGCCGTTATCCCTCCTATTTTCATTCTTCTTGGCCTTCTGGATACTTGGGTCAAACGGGAAGTCATGATTAAATATATGGGAGAT
>JARBTY010000074.1 GCA_029239935.1 Clostridia bacterium
CTAAATGGTAAAGGCAATATCGTTGAGCTTCAGGGTACAGTAGGCTCATCAGCAGCAGTAGAACGTTTAGATGGTTTCAAAGAAGTTATCGAAGCTAAATATCCAGACATTAAAATCATTAAATCTCAAACAGGTGATTTCACTCGTGCCAAAGGTAAAGAGGTTATGGAAGCATTCCTTAAATCAGATGGTAAAAACATTCAAGGGCTTTATGCACATAATGATGATATGGCTATAGGTGCTATACAAGCTATTGAAGAATATGGCTTAAAACCAGGAGAAGATATTAAGATTGTTTCTGTAGATGCTGTTAAAGGTGCATTCGAAGCTATGATCGCAGGCAAATTAAATGTAACAGTAGAATGTAACCCACTTTTAGGACCACAGTTTTTCGATGTGTGTGAAAGCATTGTTGCAGGCCAGCCAGTAGAAAAATATATCCCATCTGAAGAAGGTATCTATCGTCAAGAAACAGCAGCAGCAGACCTTCCATCACGCCAATATTAAAAAACTATCCATATAAGGGCAGGCTTCCATGCCTGCCTTTATGTATAAAGGGGGGCAATCATGAAAAGTGAGACCACATTATTAACGATGAAAAATATCTGCAAGTATTTTACAGGCGTTAAAGCGCTGATTAACGTTGATTTTACTTTAAGGCAAGGAGAAATACATGCACTTATGGGAGAAAATGGTGCAGGTAAATCCACACTTATAAAAGTTTTAACAGGGGTTGAAAAGCTAGATGAGGGAGAAATACAGTTATTAGGTGAAAAAATTCAGCCCAAATCTACCCATGAAGCACAAGGTATAGGGATTAGCACAGTTTATCAAGAAGTTAACTTATGCAGCAATCTTTCGGTAGCGGAAAATATATTTATAGGCAGAGAGCCTATGAAATTTGGGAAAATAGCATGGAAGGAAATGCATAAACGGGCAAAAATGGCACTTGAAAAACTGGATGTAGAGATAGATGTCACCCAAACATTAGATTCTTATTCTGTGGCTATTCAACAAATGGTAGCTATTGCAAGGGCAGTGGATGTTGATGCCAAGGTTTTAATATTAGACGAACCTACTTCGAGTTTAGACAAAAAAGAAGTTGAGAAGCTTTTTTCAATTATGAGAAAGCTTAAAGGTGAAGGAATTGGTATTGTATTTGTCACACATTTTTTGGATCAAGTTTATGCGGTGTGTGATAGAATTACTGTTTTGAGGAATGGAGAATTCGTTGGAGAGTATCAAACCAAAGAGCTGCCAAAAGTAAATCTAGTAGCAAAAATGATTGGTAAGGACTATGAAGAGCTGAATGCAGCTATAAAAGGTAAAGAGGATAAAGCAAATAAAAAAGATTTCATTCAGGACGTATTTTTGGAAGCCAAAGGATTGGGTAAAAAGACAGAAATAGATCCTTATGATGTGACCATTTATAAAGGTGAGGTACTGGGCCTTGCAGGGCTTTTAGGTTCAGGAAGAACTGAGATGGCAAGGCTGTTATTTGGAGCAACAAAACCTGACGAAGGAGAAATTTATATAGAGGGTACCAAAAAAAATATAATCACGCCGCTTCAGGCTATTAAAAGTGAAATAGCCTATTGCCCAGAGAATAGAAAAGCAGACGGCATTATTCCAGATCTTTCTGTTAGGGAAAATATAATACTGGCCCTTCAAAGCAAACGAGGATGGATGAAATATATTAAGCGCAGTGAACAAGAAAAAATAGCCGATGACTATATCAACTTATTAAGTATTAAAACATCTTCGGCAGAAAAGATGGTTAAAGAGTTAAGCGGAGGCAATCAGCAAAAAGTGATATTAGCGAGATGGCTTTTAACGCAGCCTAAGCTGCTTATATTGGATGAGCCGACAAGAGGTATTGATATAGGTACAAAAACAGAAATACAAAAACTTGTTATAGAGTTTGCAAATCAGGGGATGTCGGTTATCTTTATCTCATCAGAGCTTGATGAGATGCTAAGGACCTGCAGTCGAATGGTTGTATTAAGGGATCGGGTGAAGATTGCAGAGCTCACAGAAGATGAGTTAGAAACCAATGTCATAATGAATACAATAGCAGGAGGGAACTAATATGAAAGACATTAAAAACATTACTAAAAATCAAATTTTCTGGCCTATCACTGCCCTTTTGTTAGTCTTGTTATTTAATCTGTTTTTTACACCAGGATTTTTTAAAGTAGAGGTGAAAGATGGGCATTTGTTTGGCAGTATCATAGATATTATTAATAGAGGAAGTCCGCTGATGCTGCTTTCAATAGGGATGACCTTGGTCATAGCTACGGGAGGAACTGATATCTCAGTAGGGTCTGTGATAGCTATCAGTGCGGCTGTAGCAGCAAGTTTAGTAGGGGGACAGATGATTTTTGTGGATGGTGTTCAGGAGTATGTCACATTGGTGCCTATGCCTCTTGCCATTCTTGCAACACTGGTTGTTGCTATTCTCTTAGGACTGTGGAATGGTACACTGATTGCAAAGCTAGGTATTCAGCCTATTATAGCAACTATGATTTTGATGGTAGCAGGCAGAGGGATTGCGCAGCTTATAACAGCAGGACAGATTATAACGATTTATTATAAGCCTTATTTCTTTTTTGGGGGAGGGTATTTATTAGGGTTACCTTTTGCGATCTTTATAGTAGGACTTGTACTGCTTATCATTATGCTGCTGATTAAAAAAACGGCGCTTGGGCTTTTTATACAAGCTTCAGGGTGTAATGCCAGTGCCAGTAAATATGCAGGAATCTATGTAGATAGAATCAAACTAATCGTTTATACGTTATCAGGTTTATGTGCAGGAATTGCCGGTGTCCTTATCAGCTCGAACATTAAGTCAGCAGATGCAAACAACGCTGGTTTGTTTATAGAACTTGATGCGATTTTGGCTGTTGCGATGGGTGGAAATTCTATGACTGGTGGTAAATTTTCTATACCGGCAAGTATTGTAGGAGCTCTTGTTATTCAAAGTATTACAACAACTATTTATTCTATCGGGGTACCACCAGAGATTACCCTCGTTGTTAAGGCTGTTGTTGTTATCATGATTTGTCTGCTTCAATCAGAAGAGTTTAGAAAATTATTTGCAAATACATCTTGGCTGCAAAGGAGGAATACCCTTGAAAACAAAATTTCAAACTAAATTTATTCCAATACTTATTACTTTTTTACTGCTTATGGGTTTGTTAGTATTTGGATCACTGAAGTATACAGGCTTTTTCAGTTTACAAAACTTCTTTAATTTACTTATTGATAATGCTTTTCTCCTTATTACAGCAGTAGGTATGACTTTTGTGCTTATTACAGGTGGAATAGATATTTCCATAGGCGCAGTGATTGCTTTAGTATGTATGCTTTCGGCAAATCTTTTGCAAAAGGGATGGAATGCTTTTGTGGTGATGGTTCTCATGCTGGTTGTGGGTGCTGTATTTGGCACTGGAATGGGTATATTCATTACAAAATTCAAGATGCAGCCCTTCATTGTGACATTAGCAGGGATGTTTTTAGCCAGAGGACTTTGTTATGTTGTTAGTATCGATACGATTATTATAGATAATCCGGTTTATGTGGCGATAAGCCAATCCAGAATCGATATAGGAACTGGTTTTGTATCATGGAGTGTTGTCATTGCACTTATTGTTCTTGCAGCAGCTTTTTATGTGCTTCACTTTAGTAAATTTGGAAGGCGTATTTATGCAATAGGCGGCAATGAACAATCAGCAAGGCTGATGGGTCTGCCTGTAGATCAGACAAAAATACTTGTCTATACCCTAAATGGATGCTGTTCTGCTCTAGCGGGGATTGTATTTAGCTTTTATATGCTCTCCGGTTATGGACTTCATACAGTGGGACTTGAAATGGATGCTATTGCAGCGGCAGTTATAGGAGGGACCTTGCTAACGGGGGGAGTAGGCTATGTATTAGGTACATTATTGGGCGTTTTGACCCAAGGATCTATACAGACACTTATTATGTTTGAAGGGACTCTCAGTTCATGGTGGACGAAAATAGCAGTGGCAGCACTCTTATGTCTGTTTATACTGATTCAAAGAGTATTTACTCTTGTGAAAACTAAAAAAGCAAAACCTGTTTAGGCACTTTTGAAGTGCCTAAACAATGGCTATCCTCTCAAAAAATGTTTTAAAATTAGGGGGAGTTATGAAAAAAGATAGAGTGACTCAAAGAAGAACTTTTGGAATCAAGTTGGTATACCAACTATTTTTTTGTTTTATGTGTATCACGGTACTTTTAATTATTTTAGGGATGAGTAATATTAAAAACGTTACCACTATTACAACTAAGCTAGATAAGGTATACACTGTCAATTTAAAGGCAATAGAAACTTTATATCAGTTACAAGCTAATCTGCTTGCAATGGATGTACAAGTTTCTATTGTATTAGATAACTTTAACAGCGGAAGAATACGAGAGGTTCAGGAAAAAATTGAGGAGTTCAGACTAAAAAATAAAGATTTAATTGCAATCTACGAAGCAGATGTTTTAAGTGCCGAGGAAACCGAGGATTTGATTTTGTTTAAAAACTTACTGCAGGATATAGAAAAAACAAGAGATGAAATCCTGGAGTATGTAAAAATAGGAAATTTACTTGATGCCAACAGTGATTATAGAGCACAAACCTCCAGTAATGATGATATGTTCAAGGTTTTGAATCATTTGATTGTAGCAAGTAGTACCAATGCAAAGGTCTACTACCAAGAAAGTATAAAAACGGCTGAAGACTCTAAAAATTTTACTTATACTATAACTTTTGCGTCTATTATTTTTAGTATCATACTTGCTGTTTTATTTTTTAGGGTACTATCACAGCGTCTTGGACAAGTTATGCAAAGCACTAAAATCATGGCGGATAGAGATTTGAGCAGGGAGATACAGGACAACCTAAATGATGAAGTAAGTAAAGTATTATATACTTTAAATCAGTGTAATCAAAATATTAAAGAAGTTATAAAGGATATAAAAAAAGGTGCTACAGACTTAAGTGGTACGAGTAATCATGTAGCTGATGCAATAGCTGATATTGAAAACAAAATGCAGCTCATCCACACATCTGTGAGAATTATTTATGAAGGTGTAGAGCATTTAAGTGGCATATCTGAAGAAGTGACAGGCTCCACAGAAGAGATTCAAAGTATTACAGAGATGCTCTCAGAAAAAGCAGAGGAAGGGGCTCATGCTTCAACACAAATACAAAAAAGAGCCATGACGCTTAATCAAAGAGGAAAAAAATCCGCTCAAGTAGCCTATGAAGTGTATCAAAAAAAACGTATACATATCATTGAAGCGATAGAAGAAGGTAAGGTATTAGAAGAAATCAAAGCAATGGTAGCAGGGATTACCAGTATGGCTGAACAAACCAATTTACTAGCACTTAATGCCTCGATAGAAGCAGCCAGGGCAGGAGAACATGGTAAAGGATTTGGGGTAGTAGCAAATGAAGTGCGTCTGCTTGCTGGCAGCTCAAAAACTATGGCTAAGCAAATCCATGAGGTGATTACTAAAGTACAGGGAGTATTTAAAAATTTAGAAGCTCATACCAAAGATATTCTCAATTTCTTTGAGACCACAGTTAATCCGGATTATGACTATTTTATAGCAGGTGCCGAGGCTTATGAAGAAGATGCCAATAAACTGATGTACCTGTCACAGGAAATGGCAGGTGCATCAAAGGTTATATCACAGACGATAGCAGAAGTGGCAAGCTCGATGAAAATAGTGGTAGAAACCACTCAGACAACAGCTACAAGTTCGGAGAAAATCTCCATAAATATTAAGGAGACCACTCAAAATATTATAGATGTCAATCAGGATTTAAGAGCTCAAAAAGTACTGGTTGGTGGACTGAATGAGGCAGTGGATAAGTTTAGAATCTCATCATGAAGAAAAAGTTCTATTACTAAGGTAGAGAAGGATTGCAACTCGAGCACCAATTTATAACAGAATAAATCATTAAAGAGGATACAGGATGTAAGAAAATGGTATCCTCTTTAGTGTTGGTTTGTATAAATATAACAAAATTTATTATAAAAAAATATAAAATTAGTACAATATATCTTAAAAAATGATGGAATTTTGTAAATATAAGTATAATACAAACAGCTATAATGATATTAGAATAAATACCAAAAAAATATTGTACAAAGGTGACGCGAAAATATTAGCTAGTATGACTTGGAAAATAGTTAATGAAAGGAGATGTTTGATTTTAGTTAGAGAGGGGGTCTATATGATTCATATAGCTTAACATTACAAGGGATAGTAAATTTACAATAGGAGGAGATTGTGACAATGTATAACAAGAAATTAACCGCGATTTTATTAGTTTTTATGTTGGTACTGAGTTTAGTACCAACCACGTTTGTATTTGCTCAAGAAGCTGATACTAGCGCTCAAAACCCAGTTTTATGGGCCGATGTACCGGACTGCAGTATTATCAGAGTAGGGGAAGCTTATTATATGAGTAGTACAACGATGCATATGAATCCAGGTGTTCCTATCATGAAATCTACAGATCTCATCAATTGGGAGATTGTCAATTATGTTTATGATATTCTTGGTGATAAGGATGAACAGGCACTTAGGAATGGAAAAAATGAATATGGCAAAGGTTCTTGGGCGAGCAGCCTAAAATATCATAATGGTAAATTTTATGTAGTATTTGCTTCTTATACTGCAGGGCAGACATTCATCTTTCAAACAACAGATATAGAAAGGGGTCCATGGGAACGTTATACGTTAGATGGTGTTTATCATGATATGTCATTAGTCTTTGATAATGATGGACGGACCTATTTGATTTATGGCGGTGGAGATATTAAGTTAATTGAACTTACTCCAGATGCAACAGCTATCAAAGAAGGTGCAGTTAGTAAAATAATTATTCCTAATTCATCTAGTATTGCAGGGGGGACGCCAGATACTTTGTCTGAAGGGGCTCAAGTATCTATAATTGATGGGAAATATTATGTGTTTCTTATAACATGGCCATCAGGGAAGTCACGTACTCAAATATGCTACAGAGCAGATAGTATAGATGGTCAATATGAAGGGAGGGTGCTTTTAGAAAAAGGTGTTGCACAGGGAGGAATTGTTGATACGCCTAATGGGGATTGGTATGCTTTATTATTCAGAGATAATGGTCCAGTGGGACGTACACCTTACATTATTCCGGTTACATGGGAAGATGGTTGGCCAACACTCCAACAAGATGTTCTAGATACAGGAGTTCCAGTTACTAAGGCAAACTATAAGATTATCGAATCTGATGAGTTTAATCAAAAATCGCAGAAAGTTGGAGCTTATCATACGGTTATAGAAAGTAGTAATATACCAGTGACGCCACCAGCGGATCCTGAGCCATTGCCAATAGAAGAAGGTAGAGAAATTATAGTAAATGGTGACATTGAAAGTGGCATTGAACCATGGTTAGTTCATGAGAATGCGTCGATGGCAGTAACTACTGATAGTATTTTGACAACAACGAATAGTATCTTAACTATTACTAATAGAAAATCAACAGGATCAGGCCCACAGCAGTACCTTACCGGAAAAGTAAAAGCTGGTGGAATATATAAGTTCTCTGCAAGAGTTAAATATGATGGAGAATTGGCACCAAACACAAGACAGTTTATTATGTCTTTCCAAGATGGAAATTGGGAGACTATAAAAAATATGGGTTCTAGAACGTTAACCAAAGGTCAATGGGGCACAATTGAAGGAACTTATACCATTCCAGAAAATCTTGTACTTAATCAGCCACTTATTTTTATAGAGACATCATGGACTCAAGCACAGGACCCAGTTAAAGATTTAATGGATTTTTATGTAGACGATATTTCAGTTGTTGATGTTACGCCAGATTCAAATGTTATTAAAAATAGTGGTTTTGACAACGAGACAAATCTTTGGAGTGTTCGTGAAACGGCGACAATTTCAATAGCTAATGAAGGCTCTAATAATATTTTAGCAGTTAAGGGAAGAGCATCAACAGGTTCAGGACCACAGCAATTTATTACGGGGAGAGTAGAAGGTGGAAAAACTTATAAGTTTTCTGTAAAGGTTAAATATGATGCTGAGGCAGCCCCTGCTACGAAACAGTTTAATATTACGTTCCAAGATGCTGGCAGTTATCCAAATTGGACAATTAAGGATATGGGTAAAGTGATAAACAAAGGGCAATGGGGCACCGTTGAAGGAACTTATATGATTCCAGAAACCGCTAACCTCACGTCAGCACGTATTTTTATCGAAACACCATACGTAAATCCTGCAGATGCAAATAAAGATTTAATGGACTTCTATATAGACGATGTGTCAGTGACAGATGTTACACCAGTAAATGTAGATATAGTAAACGATGGAGAAAATGATTACAATGGCTCTAATCTCGGATTAGTATGGCAGTGGAATCATAACCCTAACAATAATTTCTGGTCTCTTATCGAGCGTCCGGGGTATTTAAGACTTAAGACTGGAAGCAAGAGTACAAGTCTTCTAGATGCAAGAAATACGCTTACACAAAGAACTTTTGGACCACAGAGTTCAGCTAACGTTGCAGTGGATATCAGCAATATGAAAGATGGAGATTATGCTGGTCTTTCAGCTCTTCAATTCTATTATGGATTTGTTGGTGTAAAAATGTCTGGAACTTCAAAATCTATTGTTATGGTGAAGGGAAGTTCGAACAATCCGAATAATCCAAGTACACCTGTAGAAGTAGCAAGTATTCCTGTTAATCAAAGCAAAGTATATTTCAAAATTGATTGTGACTATATGAATAATGCAAATAAAGCTTATTTTTACTATAGTCTTGACGGTATTAGCTGGACAGCTATAGGAGAACCTATTAGTATGGTGTATACAATGCCGCACTTTATGGGATATCGTTTTGGTTTATTCAACTATGCAACCAAGACAACAGGGGGATATGTTGATTTTGATTACTACAGAATAGACAATAAAATTACAGGAGAAGGAACTGTATCAACACTAAATGCAAATTTACAAGATGTATCTAATATCCTTGGTGTTCAGAATATACAGTTTGAGATTCCTGTGAAAATGGATAAATTACCAGAAGGTGGGTATAAGTCTATTGAAGCGTCCTTTACTATTCCGGAGCCTTTTACTGTAGATGGTGTGGTTTTCAATACAGAAAATATTACAGGTACAGGTGCTTATACTTATACTAATAATCAATTACAGGTAAAGATAACGGGAGAAGGTGTTGGTTTTGCAAATCACGCTGATAACAAATTATTTGCAACCATTAAATTAAAAGTTAAGGAATTTGTTCCAGTTGATAAAACTATATCTATTAGCACAGATTATATAAAAGTTGATGGAGGAAGTCTTGTTTATAATGTTCATAACGCTATAGCCGAGGTGGAACTCAAAAAACTTAATACAAATGCCTATGCAAAAGTTCCTGGATATAATAATCCACTTATTTCTCATAACCTAGGAGCCGACCCATTTGCTATGGTTTACGAGGACAGAGTTTATATCTATATGTCAAGCGATGATTACGAATACGATAGTAATGGAAATGTTAAATCTAATTCTTTTGCTAACCTTAACAGAATACGCGTTATATCGTCTGATGATATGGTTAACTGGACAGCCCATGGTGACATTCCCGTAGCAGGAAAAGATGCGAATGATAATGGTGACAGGGCAATTGCAAAGTGGGCTGGTGATTCATGGGCACCGGCAGCTGCTTATAAGAAAATCAATGGCCAAGATAAATTTTTCCTTTACTTCGCAAATGGAGGAGGAGGAATTGGAGTATTAACAGCAGATAGCCCTATTGGTCCATGGACAGATCCGCTTGGTAAAGCGCTTATTACTCAAGCTACTCCTGGTGTTCCGGGTGTCGTATGGCTTTTCGACCCAGCAGTATTCGTTGATGATGATGGAAAAGGTTATATCTATTTTGGAGGCGGTATCCCTGGCGGTAATAATCCAACGCAGGAACAATATGCAAATCCAAGAACAGGCAGAGTTATGGAATTAGGTGAAGATATGATTAGTGTTGTTGGAACGGCAAAAACACTCGATATTCCTTTCTTATTTGAAGATTCAGGTATTCATAAATATAATGGGAAATATTATTATTCCTATTGTATCAATTTCTCTGGGGTTCATCCACAAGATAAGCCAGCAGGTGAAATTGCTTATATGGTAAGTGACAATCCTATGGGGCCATTTACATATGCCAAATCAATTCTGAGAAATCCATCGGTATTTTTTGGAGTAGGAGGAAATAATCATCATACTGTATTTGAATTTAAGAATCAGTGGTATATTACTTATCATGCCCAGACTCTCAGAAAAGCATTGGGGATAACAGGGGACGGATATCGTTCTACGCATATCAATAAAGTTGAATACTATGATAATGGAAAGATCAAAGATATCACAGGAGATATGAAAGGTGTACCACAAATCAAAGATCTTGATCCTTACAAGAGAACAGAAGCAGAGACGATTGGATGGAATGCAGGCATTTTAACTGAAGAGTGTGAGGCACCAGGATACCCAGTGCTAAGCAATAATCAGAATATAACAGACATACATAACGGAGATTGGATTGCTGTATCTAATGCGGACTTTGGAAGCAAAGGAGCAGGAAAATTTGCAGCCAATGTAGCAGCAACCGTAGGAGGCAAAATAGAAATACGTCTAGATAGCCCACAGGGAAATCAGATTGGAACTTTAGATGTAGCCCCTACAGGAGGAAAACAAGAGTGGCAGCTTATGGAATGTGATGTAGAAAATGTTAAAGGCGTTCACAGTATTTTCTTTGTATTTACTGGAGAAGGTGGCAATAGCCTATTTAATATGGATTATTGGAAATTTACAGAGGCTGAACCAGAGCCAACTGTAATTCCATTAGAATCAATAAACATTACAGGAGCCGTAAGCTTACTGGAAGTAAATGATGAATTAACTATAGGTTCAGAAATTAATCCAACTAATGCAACTGATCCAACCTACCAATGGACAGCAAGTGGAGCGATTACTACTGTTGGAGATACAAACAAAAATGAAGTTACAATTAAAGGGATATCTGAAGGTGCTGGAACACTTACTTTAACAGTTAGTGCTGGAGGTGTAGAAAAAAGTACTGTAAGAGAGATTACAGTAACGTCATCAGGAACGGAAGAGCCAGAGCCAGTTGAAGTTCCTGTGCAATCGGTAAGTATTACAGGTGGGGCATCAACAGTAAATGTAAATAATACATTGAGCTTTAGCTCAACAATTAACCCAGCTAATGCAACCAATCCAACTTATCAATGGACAGCGAGTGGAGACATTAGTATTGTAGGTGCCAGTGATAAAAACGGAGTTGAAATTAAAGGTATATCTGCTGGTGTTGGAAAACTTACATTAAAAGTAGTTGCTGGAGAGGCAGAAAAGAAAGATGAAATAAATATTACTGTTACCCCTACAGGCAGCGGCTCGGGAAGTGTAACAGGAGTAACGCTTGATAAGAGCCAGATTTCACTTGTTGTAGGCACTTCAGAAGCATTAACTGCAGTAATAGATCCGGTGGATGCGACCAACAAGAATGTAATATGGACATCAAGTGATGATAGCATCGTACAAGTGAATAGTACAGGCAGATTGACAATAGTTACAGCCATAGCGGTAGGTACAGCAACCATCACAGTAACAACAGAAGATGGCAATAAGACCGCAAGTTGTACGATCACTGTAAAAGAAGTACCGGTAGTTCCAGTAGCTGTAACAGGAGTAACGCTTAATAAGAGTGAAACTTCACTGGTTGCAGGGAATACAGAGACATTAACACCAACAGTTAATCCAAGTAATGCAACCAACAAAAATGTGACATGGACATCAAGTAATAATAATGTCGCAACAGTAGAGAATACAGGAAAAGTAACAGCAATAGCAGCAGGTACAGCAATCATCACAGTAACAACAGCAGACAGCAGCAAGACAGCAAGTTGTACGCTCACTGTCAGCAGACGTTCAAGCAGTGGTTCAGGAGGTAATACAACATCTGGGACAATAACTCCAACCACACCTGTTATACCGCCCGTAAATCAGAGTACTGATGTTCCAACAGAAACTACAAAAGTAAATATATCTATTTCTAATGGTACAGCATCTGTTGGAGGAGATAAAATAGAGTTATCTGTTAAACCTTATATTCAAAATGGACGTACAATAGTGGGAATAAGAGATGTGGCTAGTCTGCTTCAGATTGAGGCAAAAAATATTATTTGGGATGCAAAGACAAAAACTATTTTTATTAAGACTAAGGATAAAAATATAGAGTTCTATATCAATCAAAAATATGCTGTGGTAGATGGTAAAAAAGTAGATTTGGATGTAGCACCTCAAGTTAAAGATGGCAGAACAGTTTTACCAATAGCACTGATAGCACGCATTATGGGCATCAATATGCAGTATGATGCAGCTACAAAAGAAGCAAACTTTGCCATAACAAAATAGAG